>JBNJEM010000297.1:0-9387 GCA_051745935.1 Planctomycetota bacterium | reverse complement strand
TTCTTCGTTCCGTGTCCCGCAACTGATATCGCCGGGGGTGATCGAACAACGTGACGCGCTGCCGAGTTTTCACTACCAGCCGGTCGCGAGCGAGGCGGGAGACGGTTTGTTGAAACTACCCTGGCAAACGGAGAATCCGGCCGGTGTGGTGGGCGTTTACGCGCGAGAGCAGGGGGGCAAGGCCCCCGGACGGCTGATCGCGTCCGCGAAGTCATGGTTGTGCCATTCCGGCATCAATCGCACGGCCGACGTGTTGCCTTGGCAAGGGGCGGCCGACGTTGACCGGTTGTCCCCCGTGCAAGCCAGCGCCCGCATACTGCAACACATCCGTGAGGCGTGGGACGCCCGCTTCCCCGACGCCCCTCTGGCCGAGCAGGACATCATACTGACCCTGCCCGCTTCCTTTGACGAAATCGCTCGCGAGTTGACGGTGGAGGCGGCCGCCGAGGCCGGTCTGGCTCGCGTCGTGCTGTTGGAAGAACCCCAGGCCGCGTTCTACTCGTGGGTCTATCGCCACGGAGAGGATTGGCACCAACGCGTGCAAGCGGGGCAAACGATTTTGGTGTGTGACATTGGCGGCGGGACTTCCGATTTCACCCTCATCCGAGTTCGGGCCGACTCGAGCCCCGCCGACGGTGAACGTTCCGGCGAGGACTCGTCGGGCGGCCGCGTGCAATTTCACCGTATTGCCGTCGGAGATCATTTGATTCTCGGCGGCGATAACCTCGACTTGGCATTGGCACGGCACCTGGAACGCGAACTGAGCGGTGGCGAGCGGCTTGCGTCTCATCAATGGGACGTGTTGGTCCAGAGTTGTCGGCGGGTAAAGGAGGAACTGTTGGACGCCGAGGCGGCCGAGCAACTGACGGTGAATCTCCCTGGCACCGGGGCTCGACTCATTGGTGGCGGGCTGCAGGTGGAAGTGAGACGGGACGATGTGCGGCGATTGTTGGTCGACGGCTTCCTGCCTCACGTGGCCCTGGACGACAAGCCGATGGCACGGCAGTCCGGATTCCAGGAATTCGGACTCCCGTATGCCGCCGACCCAGCGATCACCAAGTATCTGGCCTCCTTTTTGAGGGCCCATCGGTTCGACGAAGTAGACGAAGTAGACGTCCAGGACGAGCAAGGCCCGGACGCGGGGCTGCGTCCCGACGTGCTGCTGTTCAATGGCGGTTTTTTTGAGTCTCCTCTGCTGCGCGAACGGCTCGTCTCCTGTGTCGCGTCATGGTACCGTCGCGATGCCGAGGACTCCTGGACGCCGCGACTGTTGGATTACGGCCGTCTCGATCTGGCGGTGGCTCATGGCGCCGCCTATTACGGAATGGTTCGCCGCGGCGAAGGCGTTCGGATCGTGGCCAATTTGGCCCGAAGCTACTACATTGGCGTCGAAAGCGATCCCCCGGCCGCCGTCTGTCTGGTGCCTGGCAACGCGAAACCGGGACAGGACATCATACTGGAAGACCGCACGTTTCACTTACTGATTTCCGAACCCGCCGAGTTTCCGCTCTGGATTTCCAGTACGCGTTTGACGGATAAACCGGGGCAATTGGTGCCAATCGATCGCGAGCAAATGACGCCATTGCCGCCCATTCGCACCGTGCTCAAAGCACGAAGCCGCCGCGAGCGGGGCACCTTGCCAGTGCGTCTCCACGCCCGGCTCAATGAGATTGGCACCATGGACCTGTGGTGTACGGCCGTGGATCGCGATCGCAGTTGGCGGCTGCAGTTCGATGTCCGATCGGCCACGCAAACCGACATCGAAGCGCACCGGTCGCAATCCGAAGCGGAAGGGATCGCGGACGAACAAACGTGGCAGGGGGCGTATCGACTGATCGCCGACGTGTTTTCCCCCTCCGGTTCCGCGCGTCCGGCCGGCTTGGCCAAGCAGCTGGAAGCGGAACTCCAAATGCGAAAGAAGCAATGGCCGACCCCCTTGCTGCGCCGGATTTGGGAAACGCTCATGGAGTTTGAAGCGGGACGCCAGAAGAGCGCCGAGCACGAAGCCCGCTGGGTTAATCTGCTCGGCTTTTCCCTGCGACCCGGCTATGGATTGGCCGTGGATGACTGGCGGGTGGCGGAAACATGGCGGACCGTGCAAGGGAAGCTTGTTCATACCAATGCTTCCGTTCGTAACGAAGCCCAAGTGCTGTGGCGCCGGATTGCCGGTGGCCTGTCACGGGGACAACAACAATCGCTGGCCGATCCGCTGCTGGCCTCCGCGCGCAATTTGCACCACCGCATGACCACCGGCAAAACTCGCGGTGACGACGCCGCGCTGCGGCCCCAAGAGCTGGCTGAAACGTGGCGGTTGCTCGGATCGCTTGAATTGCTGGATGTGCCTCGCAAAATCGAACTGGGCAGCATGCTGGTCGACTTGCTGCCCAAACGCAAGCTCCGCAACGTGCGTGGCCCCATGATCTGGGCGCTGGGGCGGTTAGGCCAACGCATGCCACTCTATGGCCCGTTGAACACCGTGGTACCACGCGACACCGTTGAGCAATGGCTGGAAGTGCTCTGGAAACACGCGGGAGACGAGTCCGTGGGGGCCATCGCGGTAATGCAGTTAGCCCGACGAACCAATGATCGCTACCGGGACGTCTCGCCCCCATGCCGCTCCCGGGCCCTTGATTGGTTGGACGATCACGAGGCCGCCGAACATCTGGTTGAACTGGTCCGCGAAGGCGGCGTTCTGGATGCGAGTGAACAGAACGAGGTGTTTGGCGAATCGCTCCCCAAGGGACTGCGGCTGGAATAGAGCCGCGCGGGGCTGAGGTGGGATCGCGCAAGTACAGGGCGGAAAGGTTTTTCGAGGTGCAAATGCCACGGGCTGGTCCCGTGGTCCGTTACGTTCCACGCTACCGACGGCCAGGCGTGGTGTGTCTGGCCGGTTTGTAGCGGCGAGCGTGAACCACCACGGGACCAGCCCGTGGCATCCGTGCGGGCCTCGCGTGTCCAGGCCGTGTAGTGGCACCGGTGAACGGCTACAAAAGGGGCCAGTTTTTCCCGACCGAGCTTGCCTTGGTGGGGAACTGACAAAACGCGGGAACCGGTGGAACCTTGTCGATTCCAACCAGCGTAGCTGGTGGATTAGCTCCGATTGAGCAGTTGTTGCCGGTTCACTCGCCCCCCTTGGCGTGGTCTCACCGCAGTGACAGCTCATCGATGTAGGTCATCTCGAACTCTGGTTCCCGATTCAGCTCGATGATCTCCATCCGAGTGCTAACGCGGCGGATTTCCATCAGGGCCGCGCTGTCAACCAGCGCCAGGTAAGCGCCGGCCAGGGCGGTATTGCCAACCGTCTCCACCTGTTCGGGGCGGAAGCCGGGCAGCAGCCCACAATCGATCAAGCTCTGGACGTGCATGTGAAATCCGAACCCGCCCGCGAGGTAGATGGTTTCCACATCCGGGGGCTGGAGGTTTGCCTGTTTCAATAGACAGCGGATGCCGGCGGCGATGGCCGCTTTGGCCTGAAGCAGGCTCGCCATGTCGGCTTCGGTGATCAGTAACGGTTCGGCACTCTCCCGTTCCGCGATCACGGCCGCCCGACCGTGATTCTGGTGTTGGACGATCCAGGGCTGATCGGTGGTGGTGAACCGGGCCGTTGAGCTGATCAAGCCATGGTGCCGGGCTCGCGCCAGGAAATCCACATAGGCGGTTCCACAAATCCCCATCGCTTTCTCTCCACCGATGACCTCCACGCGCGGCCCGTGTCCCTCTTCCAGCCACACATGGCTGATGGCTCCGTCCACGGCCCGCATCCCAAATGCCAACCCCGAGCCTTCGAACGCCGGCCCCGCGGCGGTCGCACACCCGAAGAACTTGCCGTCATGGCCCAAGACCAGCTCACCGTTGGTCCCCAAATCCACCAGGAGGCAGGTTTCCCCGTGATAAGCCATGCCGCTGGCCAGGATCCCGGCCGTAATATCCGCTCCCACGTATGCCGCCGCCCCGGGTAGCAGATGGATGGTCATATCCGGGACGTCGCTTGCCCCGCCACAGGGCCCGCATGTTTCCCTCTTCCGTGCCGCTTCGCTGTCGGATGCGACAGCCGGGCCGTCCGGTGGTCCGAGGCTTAACGATATACCGGTCGCGGATGACTCTCTCCGCTGCGAGTCCGACCAACGGGAGGACGGCTTGCGTCGGGCAGCTTTCCACCCGGAAAAATCCAACCGCCTGAAATATAACTGCCGGGCGTTTACCACTTGGTGTTCCAGAAACGCGGGAGTGAACGGCATCGCGCCAAGACTGGACGGATCGATCCCCAATAGCAGATGCAGCATCGTGGTATTTCCAGCCACCACCATGCAAGTCAGCTGGCCGGGAACAAGGCCCGCCTCTTGCACGAGACCCGAAACGAGTGGGGTGAGGGTATCGCAAATGACCGCGCGCTGCAGATGTTGGACCTGCTCGGGTCGCGTCATGCAGAGATTGATGCGGGTCAGCACGTTATCGCCCATCCGGTTCTGCGCGTTGAGGGCGGACGCATTGGCCACCAGACGGCCCGTGCTTAGCTCAACCAAGGCAACCACAACGGTCGTGGTGCCAATATCGGCGACCAATCCATAGGCCGGTTCGGACAACTCGCACCCTGTCACGATACGATGATCGCCCCAATGCTCCAACGCCAGTTCAAAACCGCCATCCTCCGCCGGACGAAGCGGCCCCGCAGCCTCCCCCCAAGCGACCGGGCCCTCGCCATCCCCGCGTGCCGAGACAGCCGCGAGCAGTGCTTCGCTTAATGGCAACGCCGTGGAAATCTCGTCAGACCGAACACTCACTCTTTGCCACAACGGGTCATGCGCTCGGGGAACATTGAGCCGAAATGAGGCAACCACCTGTGGCTGGTGGGCCAGCAGGGATCTGGCCGGTACCTCAATGGTCGCGGATCCCGTCTCGGGCACCCAAACCTGGCAGCCCCGTACCCACGGGCTGTTCGTGGCCTCCGCGTCAGCTTCGAGCGATTCCAGCAGCTGGCCATCTGTTAGTCCGACCCAGCACCCGTCGCACAAACCACGCTGCCCACAGCGCGTGTTCAAGGCGATGCCATGGTGACGCAAGACCTCGGTCAATACCCTCGGTTGCTGCCGCTCGGGCACTTCAATCCGCCGCGTCTCTTGCGGCAACTGTATTTGCAAGGAAAACATGAATCTCAAGTCGTTCAAGAGGAATTCAAAAAGCGGGCCCGCCAAGGACCGGCCAAACAGGCCCAATGAAGCCGCTGAAAGAATCGGAAAATGCCCCGCTCTTGTCCCGGGGATCGTTACGTTTGCTTACTATCAACGCACCGCACAAGCTGGTGGCATTTCGACAAGTCGGGGGGGCGACAAATCAAGGGTCGACAAGTTGCGGGACTTTTTCGACGGCCTGGAAGGGCCCTCGTGCTCGAGAAATTCGCCCGTCGCCTGGTCCGCAAGCCGCTCTTGGTTCCGCCCCCCCTCAGCTAGCGGGCCACGTCGATCACCCGGTCGTCCCCGGTCAAGCGAATGGTTTCACCGGGTTGGACTGTCAGAAACCGTTCGGCATCCCAGGGGCCAAACACCAGGTGTTTCAGCAGATCAGCGTCCCCCGACTGCCGATCGAACCGCCAACCCAGCCACCGGGCACATTCCCGAGTCCATTCAATGTCTTCTTGGGTGGCTCCGATTCCCGTGACATCCACGTACGTGGCCCGATCGTAGTTGGCATGCCATTGTGCCTCGGTTTCGAGCAGGAATTCAGCGTTGTCTTCGCCATACTTCTCGCGATACTCGCGAGACATGGCTTCGTATCGCTGGGGCCCGGGGGGCAGATGATGTTTAATCCAGCCGGGCGAATACCAGTATGTGCCGGGATATTGAGCCACGTATTCACGATACCGTTGTCTGTCGCCGAGCAGAAGCGTGATACAGTCATGGGCCCGGGGAATGACCAGCCGGCATCGGCGGGTGAGCACCCCCTGCGTGCCGCGGCTGCAAAGCCCATACCCCAGCACGATCACCTCCGCGTCCGTCTCCGCTTCGACACGGTCCACGGCGGCTTGGACGCGTTCACGCAACCTGTCCGGTTCGTTGTGCAATCCTTGCTCCAAGCGGACAATCCGCGCGATATGCTCGGCACGAGCCGCGAAATGCTCGATTTCCAGTTCCAATACCGCGCAGAGAATGATCGCGGTGCGAGGTGGCGTGGCATCGTCAGCGGGCTGGTGAGCGGATGAGTTCATTGTGTACTTCACACCATCGGAACTAACACGAACCTGACCAAGGATTACCGTATAAACGGTTGGGACGCAACGGGTTACGTTCGTTCGGGCCCTGGGGGCACGTCGAGCCGGCAGGGGGGTCAATTCGGCCGTCAGAGTCACCCTATTGGGGAAAAACAGCCACGACCCCCACTCACTTCAGGGGGAATGCGTCGGTCGACTCTGGTGCGACCCAACCGGGGCAATTGCGAACTCGACGCCAATATTGTAAGCTACTCGCTACTGGAAACCTATCCGTGTCAATTGCTCGAAGGCATAATCTTTCATTGTTGGAGACCATAATCCATGCCAGACCTTCAGGAACTTGGTGAAGCAATCAAACGTGGTGACCGCGAAGAGGCGGTTGAGTTAACCCAAGAAGCGATTGATGCCTCTGTCCCCGCCCAGGAGGTACTGGATGCCATGGTGGGTGCGATGGATTACGTGGGGCAGCGCTTCCAGAAGAACGAGATTTTCGTTCCCGAAATGCTCATTGCCGCTCGCGCGATGAAGGAAGCGATGAGCGTGCTGGAGCCCATGCTGGTGGACGCGGGAATCCAACCGGTGGCAAAAGCCATTATTGGCACGGTGGAAGGTGATCTGCATGATATTGGCAAGAATCTGGTTGCCATGATGTGGAAAGGCGCCAATTTCGACGTCATCGACCTGGGAACCAACGTTCCCCCGCAAAAGTTTGTTGCGGCGGTGAAGGAAAGCGAGGCACAAATTGTCGGCCTCTCAGCCCTGTTGACCACCACCATGCCCGCCATCAAATCGACCGTGGAAGCGATCGAAGAGGCCGGCCTCGATGTAACCAAAGTGGTGATTGGCGGCGCGCCGGTTACCCAGGATTATGCCGATGAGATCGGTGCTCACGGGTATGCGCCGGATGCGGCCAGCGCGGTGGACGTCGCCCGAAACTTGCTCGCGACCTAGATAGCCACTGCGGCCCGCCAAGTTCTCGGTGAGTTGCGAGCCGCTTGTGAACCAAAGGGGCGCCGATGGACGGTGGGTAGCTTCCCTCCGTCTTCTGGCCGAAATCTAGGCCCCCTGGCGTCGGCGCGGGGTCCGCCGGAGGTCGTCGCCGCCCCAGGACACCAGATGTTGAGACATGGTGTGGCCTGAAGGGGAGCCGCATAGGCGTCTCGGACATGCCGAATCTCGCCCCGCCTTCTCCAGGGGGACATCCTGGCGCATCGCGCAGTTGCATTGCGGTCTCGGTCATGACCGGCGGAACGGAGCTCCTGACGCTCGACCGTGCTGATCGTCGGGGCCTCGCGGCATGGGGCGACGGGTGAGCAAAAACTCTACGTCCTTGTAACCCATTTTCTTGCGTCTTGCATTCTGGCCCGTGTCGAGTCGAGGACCTAAGAGACCGACAGGACCAAAGGGAACGCGGGCGAAACCACTCCAATGACTCGCCGTGGCAACGCGCCACGCCGATCTCGGGTTTGTGTCCGACGGAGCAACCAATTGGAGAAGTAGCGGCTGGGTGGCAACGCGCCACGCTGATCTCGGGCTGGTGTCCCGCCACGCGCTTCCCGGACCAGGAGGCAAGCAATTACAGGGCCTCCGTCACACCGGGCATGGGGATGGCATACGTGTTGTTGGACAGGGGTTGAACGGGGGGAGTGGCATTCCAGGCCAGTTCGTCCGGCGCGAGATCCAGCTCGGAATGAATGGCGTCATCCCAGGTTACGATCTTCCCGGAGTAGCTGGCCATGCGTCCGAGGATGGCGGTCATCGTACTGTCCACGGTCATGTCCACCTCGTTGTAGGGCCGTCCAGCCAGCAAGGCCTGGAACAGGTGATCATGTTCCACTTGGTGCCCGTCCCGGCCTCGTTCGCGCACGACCGGCTCTTGCCCTCTGCGGGTAATCGTACTGGAACCGTGTCCCTGGATGTTAACGGTTCCGTTGGCGCCATGTGCATGTTCCGAGAAACTGCCCCAACAGCCGCCAATTTGGCGGCAGTAGCTGAACAGCTTGACGCCACTGGCATAAGTGAATTCGACGGCGTGGTGGTCAAAGATCTCGCCATAGTCCTCATCATCGCGTCTCTGGCGTCCCGCGAGCGATTGGGCTTCGACGGGGTGATCATTGACCATCCAGTTGCAGACGTCCAAGTCGTGTACATGCTGTTCGGTGATGTGGTCGCCCGAGAGCCAGGTGAAGTGGTACCAATTATTCACCTGGTACTGCAACTCGGTCTGCTCGGGTCGGCGTGGCCGCACCCAGATCCGCCCCGTGTTAAAATAGGCACGCATGAAGTGGATATCACCGATCGCGCCATCGTGGATCTGTTGAATCACTTCGGTGTGTTTTTTCTCATGGCGGAGATGATGTCCGACGGCGACCAAGAGTCCTTTCTGTTTGGCCACTTCGTTCGCTGCTCGTATCTTGCGATATCCCGGGGCATCCACTGCCAGGGGTTTCTCCATGAACACGTGCTTTCCGGCGTCCACCGCCGCTTGAAATTGCGTGGGGCGGAAGCCAGGCGGCGTGCAGAGCAAGACCAGGTGAACGTCGGCGGCGAGCGCCTTGTCGTATGCGTCGAGGCCCACAAACTTATGGTCTTCGGAAACCGCGACCCGTTGCTTGTCGAAGCGGGTGAGCAGGCTCTTTTGAGCGCGTTCAACCCGTTCGGGAAACGCATCCGCCAGAGCAACGAGTTTGACATTGGGTTGAGCGTTCAGGGCGTTGACGGCTGCCCCGGTCCCGCGGCCGCCACATCCAACCAGCGCAATGCGAATCTCGTCGCTGCCGGCGGCGTGGGCCGAGCGGGCAAGCCCGATGCCGGTGACCATGGCCATCGCGGAGCTGGTCTTTAGAAAGTCTCGCCGGGTAGCTGAGCGGGAATTGGCTGACGATGCACAATGATGACTCATGACTCACTCCTCACAGGTGACTTCGGTCCTAATCCTCGCTGCCGCGGGTGGTGGGGGCGACCCCCTTCACGCCACCACAGGCTCAGCATATCAAAAACGACCTGTTTTGTGGGCTCCGGTCTGGAGAAACGATCTTATCTGTCATATGATCAGCTCACGGGAAGACCCGAACGAGCCTTAACACCTGTAAAGAAATAACTGTCTGATTCAAGGAGTGGGAGTGATGTTCCCAGCTCGGGCCAACGGAGACTCAGGTTGCTCGCTCCATCACGGCGGTTAC
>JBNJEM010000296.1:0-9396 GCA_051745935.1 Planctomycetota bacterium | reverse complement strand
CGCAGCCAGAGCACGGTGTTGCTCTCGGCAAGACAGTCGATTCCGTTCCAGAAGAAGATGAATTGCTGGCAATCTTGGCTCACGTTGTGATGGACTCGAATGTCGCGGAAAAATCGGAAGCAAATCAAGCGGTGATCGTCGACACGCGGTAGGTTGCGACCATGGGATCGCGCGACACCAGTGTGGCTCCTTCCATGAACGCCTGAGCCACCAACATCCGGTCGAACGGATCGCGATGATGCATCGGTAGCGTTTCCGTGGCCAGCGCATGCGCGGATGTGATGTGTAGCTCCCTGAAGTCGCAGCTGTGCAGCGCCCCGCGCAGATCGGCTGGGGCGGTCAGCTTGCCGAGTCCACGCTTGATCGCAATCTCCCAGCAGACGGCAGCGCTGACGAGCACATCGTTGACGGGATCCGCGATAGCCTCGCGCGCCGTCAGCGACAGCAACAGTGGATCGTCCAGCCACCACAACACGACATGCGTATCGAGCAGCAACTTCATGAGTCGTTCATTCCGAACGCCTCCTGGATATCGTCCGGCAGAATGTCGAAATCAGGCGCGATAAAGACCTGCCCCTTCCACTGTCCACCCTTTCGGGGCTGCGGCGGCGTCGTTTTAGTCTGGTCCGGATTCAACAGGTCAACACGTGCAACGGTCCCGTCGGGAACTTGCAGAGGCTGATCGAACACAACCACGCCGTTTTGAACACGTCCCGTCAAAGTCATCGGGTTTGTCTCCCAACACAAATCATGAACCAATCCAAACCTGATTAACGTCGATCATTGTCTTGAATCCTAATCTGCCCGTAGTATTTCCCCTTGATTCTAGCTGGTTTCCAACCGATTCGCAAAGCCTCTGATCAACCGTCACCCCCGAGGCCAATGGCTACTTCACCGAATCGTTGACGTTGGGTACTTGGGCATTCGGGTCTGTCGGTGCGGACGTTGGCTGTGCGGATGTCAACAAAAGCCTCGCCGAGGGAGCTGCGTCCACCGCGATCCCCGGCGAAGCCCGCGTCCCCCCCTTAAATCCGCCATGGCCGTGACATGGCTTTCAATGATCATGCCGATAAGTTATAAGTCAAGACCTGACCCGACGTCTATCACGGCTACGCCAAACTGGACTGGTGCCCACATGCTCCCGCTGCTAGAGCCTTTGGCGGATATTGTTGCCTCCATTGTTATTCGCCCACGCCGTGTTCGGCCCCGGCCTTGATCGTCTTGTATAGGCCATGGACATAGATCACGTATTCGACATACGCATCGGCCCATTCCCGACCGGCATCCAGGCTTTTCTCCTTCTCTTTCCGCGCCGCGCGGGCCTCGTCGAACAGCGTTGTCACTTTCTTCCGCAGCTCCGCCTCCAGCAGTTCCAAAACCGGCTCGATATCCCCGGTCTCCAGAGCGCGTTCAGCCGTTGCGACATCCAAGGGCAAAGGTTGCGCGGGTTTCAAGCCAGTGTAGGGAAAACCTTCCGCTTGGCGGTGGAGTCTCACGGCCGTTTCCATGAAATACTGCTCAGCCAGCTTCGCGGCCTTACCGCCCATTTGATAAACGGGCAGGGACTGGTCGAATGCCGAGCGCAATTCATCGTTCTGTTCCTCCCCCACCCAGATAGCAACGGTTTTGAATGTGCCGGTTTCCAGCGCCTTGCGGGCGTCCACCGCGACCGGGCCGCTTTCGGTGTCGCAGTGAGCCCAAGCAGTGGTATTCGCCAGCACTAATCCACTGAATGCGATTACTAGGGCAAGCAACCTTTTCCAGTTGTTTGTCACGGTTGTCATACCAGTACTCCTTGATGCCGCCAACACTTACTCCAATGCCTAGCACTCGGTGGCGGCTTTCACAAATGCCGACACTTGAATCTTTCCCCTCAGAACAAACGGTTTCGCCCAGCATGTCCGACGGCATTCGCTGGCGGCGCCACCAGGCAACGCGTCCCTTGTCAACACCAACGTTGGTTCATGACGGCGAGGAGTTTCACACGCAAAGGAAGGTTGCCATTCGCCTTCGGTACTCAGTCTACTTCCACGGCGCGTCTTCCATTTTATACGCTTTTCTATTCGCGGATAAGTCTTAGTAGTTCCTCAGTGGAAAGTTTTCCGGTCACGTCGGTGCCTTCGAGGAGGCTGTCGGCCAGGTCGCGTTTGGTGGCGTGCAGGTCGGTGATGCGTTCCTCGATGGTGTCTTGCGTGATCAAGCGGTAGATGGTTACGGGCCGCTGCTGGCCGAGACGGTGCGCGCGGTCGGACGCCTGGTCTTCCGTCGCTGGATTCCACCAGGGGTCCATGTGGATCACATAGTCGGCGGCGGTCAGGTTCAGGCCCAAACCGCCCGCTTTCAAACTGATCAAGAACACATCACCTTCCCCCGACTGGAACGCTTCAACTCGCTTCTTGCGCTGCCCGGCGGGTGTACTGCCGTCAAGGTACTGATACGAGACGCCTTGACGGTCGAGTTCCTGGCGAATCACGGTCAGGTGATCGACGAATTGGCTGAAGACCAAAACCTTGTGCCGGTTGTCCAGCAGCTCGGCGAGCGTCTCGGAAAACAGAGTGAGCTTCGAACTCGATATCCCGCAATCCTCCATCACCAATCGCGGATGGCAGCAGGCCCGGCGCAGCCGCATCAGTTCGGCGAGGATTCGCAGATGCCGTGACCGCTCGTCGTCACTTTCCTCCAACTTCTCGAGCGCGCGACGGCGCAATGCTTCGTAAAACGCGGCCTCTTCCTCGCTCAACTCAACCTTCAACGTGATTTCCGTCCGGGAAGGCAATTCCTCCAGCACCTGCGACTTCGTGCGCCGGAGAATGAAGGGTTGAATCAGCTTCTTGAGCCGCCGCCGCGTTTCGCGGCAGCCATCGCGTTCGATCGGCGTGGCGAATCGCTGCTGAAAGCTTTCCAGTGAACCGAGCAACCCGGGGTTGATGAATTGGAACAAGTTCCAGAGTTCGCCAAGATGGTTCTCCAGCGGCGTGCCGGTCATGATCAGACGGAAATCCGCCTCCAGTCCCATGGCCGCGCGGGAGCGTTTGGTGGCCACGTTCTTGATCGCCTGGGCTTCGTCAAGGACGATGGTGTGCCAATGCCGCGACTGCAACCTCTCGGCCTCGCTACACATCAATCCATAGCTGCAAATCAGCACGTCTCGCGGCCCCAGGTTTTTGAGGGCTGCGTCGCGGTCGCCCATGCCGAACAGCCGGGCGTTCAACGTGGGCGCGAATCGCTGGATTTCATTCCGCCAGTTGAATGCCACCGACGTTGGGGCCACGACCAACGCCGGCCCGTCGGACGATCGGCGCAGCAGAAGGGCCAAGGCTTGAATCGTCTTGCCCAACCCCATGTCATCAGCCAGGCACGCGCCGGCTCCCCAGTGGGCCAGCCGCGCGAGCCACTGGAACCCTTCCAACTGATAATCACGCAGCTCCGTTGACAGCGTCGAGGGCGCCGAGGCCGTCACCTCACCGGCGTCGCGCATCCGCTTCACGCACTGCCGCCAATGCTTGTCCGCCTTCACCGAAGCCGTCCCCTCCAGCGCTTCAAAGGCAGCCGCTCGAATTGGCGGGAACCGCAGCTTGGCTTTCCCGCGTTCACCGTAGGCCGCTAGTTCCTCGATCCGCTGTCGCAGCTGTTCGGTCAGCGCCAAGAACCGGCCATCGTCCAACTTCACAAACCGCGATGGAGAAGCTTCCACCAACTCCATTAACTTCATCAGATCCAGTGACAATGACTGATCCACTTTCAAGTCGCCGGAGGCCGCGAACCAATCACGGTCCCGACGGATATTGACGCGGAACTGGGATCCCGATACCTGGCCCGCCAACTGCAGACGCCGACCCTGCGGCCAGTGCAGCGTGATCTTCTCCTCCACCACGAGGTCCTCGAGCTGCAACAGGACCTCCAGGGCTTCGGCCACGGACGGAAAGCAGATGGATTCGCTGTCAGTCTGAATGGCAATAGCGGGACAAGCCGCAATCACGGCCGACAGCCTCCGGCGCTCCTCGTCCAAGTCGCGATGCGCCGTTCGGGGTTGATCAGCGATCCTCGCGACCACGGTTTCCGCCCCTTCGCCCGGCACGAAAAACGGCCCTTCTTCTCCGAACGGCCGCACGAAAAATCTCAATTGCAGGCCGGCGTGGTAGGGCAATAAGTGCAGGTGGGGACGGGGGTCGGCCGTTACCGTTTCACCGGACGCCCCGCTGCCGCCGATCTCCGAATGAACGGCGACCAGCGACGCCACGGGCTGGATCGACTCCATCACGCGACCGGCCGCCGACTCGGGCACGTTGAGCGTTCCGCCGAGGATCTTGTGGAGCTCCTGATGCTTCGCATTGAAGAACACGAATGCCAGCCGCCGCGGTCCCTCTTCCCGGATGGAAAAATATTCTCCTTCGTCATATACCCGCCGCGGCAATTCGGGCTTGAGCGACAAAGCGATCCGTTCGTCTTGGGTCTTGGTGACGATCAGGTGCGGCTCTTGCTCCACGATCTCCACGGGATTCTCGCGATCCCCTTCCAGAAAAACGCAGGGATGCCCGACAATGGCCCGCGCCACCCGCAGATCGTCGAAGTAGTAGGTGTTTTCGGTATACCCGTAGCAATTCCGGTCCGTTTCCACCTGCAAGGCACGGCAAATCGCCATGTCTTGCTCCGAAAGAAAAGCAAACTCCGGATCGCTGTATTGTTCGTACAGCCGCTGCAAGGCCACCGGACGCCCCTTGCTCCAGCCGCGCCCCTGCCACTTCTGAACGATGGGACGGAGGTGGATGCTGCTCACGCGGGTCCCGTAGCTGATCTCCCAAATCATCCGCTGTTCGGCCCGCGCCCCCGAGGTCGTGGTTTGCGAATCCCCCTCGGCTAACCGGCCGATGGCGTGCAAGGCCCGTTCCCACCGTGGCGCCGGGCGAACGACGTCCACCAAACTTTGCGTGCCAAGTCGCTCGTGCATCTTGTCGCATTGATCAGCCAGCTTGGGCGCGCTTTTCATGGATGTCTTGCCGGCCAGCCCGGCCGCTTCGGCCGCTAGCCATGACATGCCAAGCCGCTGGTAAGACTTCAACGTCCGAAGCAGGCCGCTGATGTCGAGCTTGGCATCGTGTTCGGTCAGACTCCAGTTCCAAACGTACCCCGCCAACAGCGAAGCGAGCGGAGTGTGGCACGCTTCCTTGAGCGTCGCGGCAAACTCCGACGGCGAGGACGGTGACTCTTGAAAGGAAATGGCCGGTTTGAATACGTCCAGCACGTCGGTATACCGCCCCCCGCGTGCTCTGGCGACGGACGCCAGAAGCGAGGACGCCTGGCGGCGGGCGTCGGCCGAATTCTTCTTGAACAATAGTAGGAGATACAAGACGGCCGGGAGGTATTTCGTCGCCGTTTTGCTCTTTTTGGAACCTCGTTTTCCGATCGACATGGCGGTGGCAAAACAGGATTCCGCCTGCTCCCACTCGCCGCGCATCATCGCGTGGCAACCAGCGATTTCCATCCACTTATTGTTCGTTCTTCGGTCAAGCGCAACAAGCGACTGAAGCTCTCCACAAGCCACGAAAATGTCGATGGCGCAAGCCACCAGATCGTTGTTCAAATCCCGTCGCGATTCAACGAACTGCTTGAAGACGTCCACCGCGTCTCGACTTCCCGCGCCACCGACAATCAATCGGGGCATGGCATCGATCAAGTACATCTCCTGCAGCACGGGGTCAAGCCGGTCGTAGAGGTCCCGGTTAAAGGGGGAAAGCATACTGGCCGGGGTGACCAGGCCGTCGGCGTCGGGGGCAAGCGACTTGAACGTGTCAACGTCCCCGTTGTAGAACGCAATCCGTAAATCGCGCGACATGCGCCCGGTTGCATGTCCGCTGTAGAATCTGCGCGGGGATGCGTCTTGCAGGTGGCGGATCAGCGTGTCGAACCAGTCCTCCTCAATCGAATCCTGCACCACCAGGTCTTCAACCTCCGGATTAACGTGGACGCCACCGTACACCGAGTTTTGTAAAACGTCGTTTCGGATTAACTTATTGACCGCCCTCTTGACGGTCGGCTGGGTTACGTGTTTTCCGTTACGATCGGACCAACCACACTGCTTCGATAGGGAAACCAGATCTCTGTGCCTCAATGTTCTGCCGGACAGGGCAAAGAGATGCGCCACATGGCGTTCAACGGGAGCGAGCTTGGCGTACGATTCGATGAGTGAGTCGGTAGGCATTGGCGATTCCTTTCGTGATTAATTCCCGGACGGGGCCGCTCATGTAATCGACGCTAACACGATCGAAAACCTAGCCCCAAATCATACCGTCTGCGACCATTCGCTTCAAGCATTCGAACCACGACAAGTCCGGCCCGCATTAACAAGCCATGACAAGGCCATTGAGGTTTCCGCTCGCCCAGGGACTTTTAGAAGCGGGGCCCCAGTGTGTTGTTACGGGGGCTAGGATATTGCTTACCCTCCACCCGTTCGCCGGGAGTAGAAGCCGGGGAAGGGTTCCACGGGTCACGTTAGTTTGTTTGCCGTGCGGTCCACTCCTCGATCTCGACGCGGCGAACACACGGCTGAAGGATTGCGAAGGCGACATCGCCCCGGGTCTCGGGGGCGCGCGGCCAGCCATTGCTCCCGGATTGACGACCACCAGCGAACCGCCCACAATTTAGCTCCCATGAAGCAACTCGTCCGAGCGGATACTGAAAGCGGATCATGATTATTGAGCCCCGAATACGCGAGAACGTATGCCTGAACGCCCATCCCCAGGGGTGTCTTGCCCAGGTCAAGGACCAAATCCGTTATGTGAGGCAGCGGGAGAAGATCGCCGGTCCCAAGCGAGTACTCATTATCGGAGCCTCGAACGGCTATGGTTTGGCAGCTCGGATTGTGTCGGCTTTCGCCTCGGGAGCGGCAACCGTCGGCGTCGCCTACGAGCGCCCTCCGAAGGAAAAACGAACCGCCTCGGCCGGCTGGTACAATAACGAAGCCTTCACCACGCTGGCTCGACGACAGGGCTATCCAGTCTGGAACCTCAATGGGGATGCATTTGCCAACGACACCAAAGCCCAGGTCGTCGAGCAAATACGCCAGACAATGGGGCAGGTCGATTTTCTGGTCTACAGCATTGCGGCGCCGCGCCGCGTCGACCCGGAAACAGGGGAAATCCACACCTCCGTCATCCGGCCGATTGGGCAATCCTACACCGCCAAAACGGTCGATTTCCTCACCGGTGAAGTTCGGGAAGAAACCAGCTATCCAGCCTCGCCCGAAGAAGTCTCCCACACCATCAAGGTCATGGGAGGGGAGGACTGGGCCCTGTGGATCGAGAAGCTGTTGGAGGCGGAATGCCTGGCTTCGGGATTCCAAACCATCGCCTTCTCGTATATCGGCCCGGATGTCACTCGCCCCATCTATCGCGAAGGGACGATTGGCAGAGCCAAGGAAGACCTGGAAAAGCGAGCCAAAACCATCAGTTCACGGCTGGCCCCGCTATCGGGTCGGGCGGTGATCGGCATCCAGAAGGCGCTGGTGACCAGGGCCAGCGCGGTGATCCCGGCCGTTCCGCTGTACATCTCACTGCTTTACCAGGTCATGAAGGCCAAAGGGCTGCATGAGAACTGTATCCAACAGATCTATCGGCTTTATCACGACTTCCTCTTTTCCAGCCCTCCCGCGCCGCCCGATGAGTCGGGCCGCCTCCGTCTGGATGATTGGGAAATGCGCCCCGACGTGCAGGCCGAAGTCGCCAAACTGTGGCTCCGCGTCAACAATGACAATATCCACCAGCTCGCCGACCTGGACGGTTTCCGCGAGGAATTCCTCAGGCATCATGGGTTCGGCATCGCTGGCATCGATTACGGCCAGGACGTCGATCCCACCCGCTGCGCATAATGGCAGCGCGCGGCCATTCAAGACGTTCCAATCATCCTCAAGGGAACCTCGCCGGGCTGTTTCGCGACTGATTGTTGCCCGGCAGAGCCCATTCCCTTTCGGTGCACATCAACCGAACCCACGCATCCATCTTTTCAGCGCCGCTTGGTTCGACGTTTTGGAATCCTCACGGGTGCCGCCATACGGCCTGGACACAGGAGCCCGCATGGATGCCACGGGCTTGTCCCGTGGTGGTTCACGTTCGCCGCTACAAACTGGCCAGAAACACTACTCCTGGCCGTCGGTAGCGTGGAACGTAACGGACCACGGGACAAGCCCGTGGCATTTGCACCCGGCAAAGCCCTTTTTCAAAATGTGCAACGGAAGTGCGAACGTCCGCAGGTATCGGTCTCTTGCCCGTGAACGGTTACCAAATCCCTTATGACGGACCCCGTTTAGCCGCAAGGCCAGAGTCCGCTCGCCCGCGCGTTGGACCGGCAAGGATCATGACGGCGGACGGCGGCCCGCGTGCTCCACGGGGCCGTTTTCCAACCCTCATTGCCTGGAAGAGCCTTGCTTCAGTTCGCTAAAAACTCAAACTGTAAGCTTCATGTCTCGACTAGCTGGTAAAGCCCGGGTTTCGGGGCCTTCGCGGCCGGGACGGCACCCGTCACGGGTTCCAATTCGATCGACGTCGACACGACCTGAAACCAGGGCTTTTCCAGCGTCTGGGCCGTTTGAAGGACGTGAAACGTTTACACTTTGAGTAAAAAGTTACGAAGGGTCAAAAACCGAGTCGATAAAGCCTGAAAAGGTGTCACACCTTTTCTCATCATCAAACTCCTCTGGGTCGACGTTCTCCTTTCGTTCTCCTCGATCGCCTTTATCTTGGGCCCGCAGGGCTAAATCGGTCCTAGCGGGTCACGTCACTTTTTATCATCCGGCAGGGCAATGCGGATGTCAAACGGCTCGTACCTGATGAACTTCAATGCTTGTACTTCGGTCACGCAGACGGCACGTCGAGGTGTGATTTCATAAGGTCCAGGCCCATATGATGCCAGATCGCGCAATTCGCGCCGGCGATCGTGCTACACATCATGTATCCGTAGTCGTTGAATTGGCGGATCGGGTCGGTGACTTCCCGCCCATGCAGGATCATCGGCGCGGTTTGACGACGAGCGATGTGGTTCCAGTAAAACATCGCCCAGCACTTCTCCGCCGGCGTCGACCAGTTCGAGGTAATGCTATGAATCATCCCGTCCATATCCGAGTAATCCGGACTTGCGTCGGTGACAATCTTGATGTTTGAGACCTGAGCCGGCGCCAGGGTCGGTGAACACGGCGTGACCAGCAAGGAGACGAACAACAGAATCATGCGTCGTCGATCGAATGTCTTCATTGTTATGCTCTCTATTGGAACTCAGGCCAGCAACCACCCGCGAAGCCGGTGACTTGACCCTAACGTTGCAAACAGTATATGTAGGACGGGTCTCCAGGCCCGTCTTTTCAAGTACGAAATCGTACTTGATCTGGTGTCCGCGGATCTCACGAAA
>JBNJEM010000295.1:0-9407 GCA_051745935.1 Planctomycetota bacterium | reverse complement strand
CTTCTTGCGCCTGAGAAGGTGTTCCAGGGACACTGACATCCCGCCAATTGGCCCCGCGCCGCGCAATACGTCCGCACGGGAGACTGAAGAGCGTTTGTGCACCACGGGTTTACCACGACGCGGCCGAAACAGCCACAACTGGCAGCGCCAGAAAGAGCCTTGTAGAGCGAAACGGCGGCGAACACAGTGAAACACAATACCGCCACGTGACACGTCCGCGAGGCCCAGACATTTCCAAGAAGCCACAGACGAAAGAGAAGCTCGAACTCCACCACGGCGATCAGAAACCAGGGGGCATCAAGAACAGTGGTATTCAGGGTTGGCTCCATAGCGAGTTGATAGCCTTTTAATCCGGCGGCTAGCAGAAGTACGCTTGCCAGAACGATACGAACAATGTCGTACATAGTCCCGCGTTGCATGGAAAGAACCTCCTGCTACTTCTTCGTCCCCAGCGCCTTTCGGAACGAACCCAACTGGAAATCGAAGGTACGACCCGCGGAGACTTCGAAGACCACAGCGTCTCCGCTACCATTGGTCGACGATGCTCACCTTGTTCAACCTGGAAAAGATGGGTGCTTCCTGGCGCCGGATAATCCCTCTGAACTTCGCATTATCGTCCAGGGTGGTAGGTTCCTGTTCATGTTGCCAGTCTTCCGGCAGCTCCGGCAAGCCCAACTCCCGTCTCACGCGCTTGGCGTCTTGGAGCGTGAAGTGACAATTGTAAGTTGGATGACCGGCTGCTGTGATTATTTAGGATCGGCACGACTGGAAGATGTTTGTCCAGTTGCCATGATTGCCCGTCGGACCAGTGGTTCAAGCCCCTGCGTCATTTCAGGATCGGGGCTGAACAGGATCACGTGCCCCTTGCCAAAACGACCAGCGATAATAGCTGACGTATTGATCATCGTACCCCGTTGAGCTTCGTACTCCCAAACCTCCGTGCGAAACACCGCCAGGGAAACGTATTCAGGAAGATTAGCCATTCCGGCTGGCGAAAGGATCGGCCCTCCGCCATACTTCATGTTCAAGAAGCTCGAGTAACTGCCAAATACTTTCTTGCCCGCATCGGTTAGCTCCACCTTGACAGTTCCGGCACCCCGCATTGCCACCGACCTGCTTCCTATTCCGGGGACCTCTATCTCGCCTGTTAGAGTCTTGGCATTGACCAGTGCTAGACTCCAATCATACTTGGCAGTTGCCAAGAAGGCGCCTCCGCAGATTCCCACGTAGCCACCGCCGCCTTTTACGAATTCTCGCACACTTCGCTTCCCATCCTTGCCAAGAATTGTAGCCTGTTCGGAACCACTACCGCCGGGAACTACCACCACATCAAATTCGTCCAAGGCCTCCGCCTGTACATCAGCCGAACTAATGAATTTCCAACTGAATCGTGACTCAGCATCCACAATTCGTGTTAGCTTTCTCGTCGTGCTACCGTTGTCCAAACCCGCATCGAAGATTGCTACTCGGACTCGCCATGGACCTTCATCGGTTGTTGCCACCGATCTAGCCAGCGAACGAATCACGCCCTCTTTCTCGTTCGCCAGAAACACTGCGCGTTGACAGTGACAGCAAGTCACATACACTGTGCTTCCGCAAAACGCCAACAGAATGATACATCCCACCCATCGCAATCTTGCCAGCGATGAACGCTCAAAGTTTTCGTGGATCATTGAGGTATTCCGTGCGTGTAGTCAGGCTGCCAACCTACTTGTGCAGCGTTTTTCACAACTCTACGTTAAGAGGTAGCGAGTCAGTTGCAGGAGAAAATGGGTTATGAGATTCACTGGTGGGAAACCCGGAAGGAGCGCGCCCGGATACCACCGCGCCGGTATCGTGCTCATTTTGCTGGCTCACGCCGCCATGGTTGGTTGGATGGCTCGGCGTAATAGTCCAAATGCCAACGAAATCGCTCATCTGCCGGCCGGAATCTACATTTGGCAATTTGGCAAATTTGACGTTTACCCTGTCAATCCACCTCTCGTTCGTCTGGTCGCGGCCGTCCCTGCGCTGCTGTGTGATCCCAAGACGGATTGGAGCCGTTACTACAGCCATGGTGCCGTACGTTCCGAGTTTCTCCTAGCAGATGATTTCATCACCGCGAATGGAGGGGAAAACAGTTGCCATTACTTTTTTCTTGCAAGAGCCGTTTTGATTCCGGTAAGCATTCTAGGCGCTTGGATATGTTTTTCTTGGGCACGAGAACTCTACGGCACCACCTCGGGGCATCTTGCTCTACTATTGTGGTGTTTCGATCCAAACATAATCACCTGGGCGGCTTGCATCAATTCTGATCTTGCGGCAACCGTGGCTGGCATAGCGGTCGTCTATGCTCATTGGCACTGGCTGCGTAACCCAGCATGGGAGCGGGCGTTCGCAGTCGGCATCCTACTCGGAGTGGCTCTCCTGACCAAACTCACCTGGATTGTCCTGTTGGTTGTTCTCCCCGCCACCTGGCTCGCTTGGGCATGCGCCAACGCACGTCCGAGGTGGCGAGTGTCGAAGAACAGTTTTTACCAACTAGCAGTCATCTTGAGTACCGGTCTCTTCGTGCTTAATCTGGGATATCTCTTCCGCGGCTCATTTCAACGGCTCGGCGACTACAGATTTGTGAGCCAATCGCTCGGGGGCGAAAACACCTCGGCTGACCCATGGGAAGGCGGAAACCGCTTTCGAGAAACCTTCCTTGAGTATGTTCCCCTTCCATTCCCAAAAGACTACATCGCCGGAATCGACCTCCAAAATCGCGATTTTGAGCAGGGAAAGGATTCCTATCTTCTGGGCGAGTGGAGTCAGCACGGATGGTGGTATTACTACATCGTGGCCGCCGGCGCGAAAATACCGCTGGGTATCTGGGGATTGTTCGTTTTGGCGATCTTCGGCGCCTGCCGCCGAAGATCGCCCTTGTCCCTCTCGGGTGGCTGCCTCGGGCACATTTGGCGCAGTACATTTGTCCTGCTGTTCCCCGCCCTCTTTCTATTTGTGCTCGTCAGCGCTGAGACAGGATTCAGCCGCCATTTCCGCTACGTTCTACCCGTCTTCCCGTTCGTCTTCGTCTGGATCAGTAGGGTGGGCCGTTGGCTACAAGAAGGGAAAACCACTGCCGGTGCTGCCGTCATACTTTTCCTTGCGTGGTTCCTGGTCAGCAGCATGAGTGTGTTTCCGCATTCGATGTCTTATTTTAACCAGTTAGCCGGGGGGCCCCGCGGTGGACATCGTATCCTACTCGACTCCAATTTGGACTGGGGGCAGGACGTTCTTTATCTGAAACGATGGACAAAAGAACATCCCGAAGTTGAGCCACTCCGGGTCGATTGCCACGGACACAGAGCGCTTCCCAAGGCCCTCAATATCGGTCCCGTGGCAAGCGTCGGTGCAAACGTAAATGTAAATCTAGCTGAGACACCAGCACGTCTCCCGTCACTCTCGCCAGGTTGGCACGCATTGAGCACTCATCGACTCCACAAGACATACCCTCACTTTCTCAAACAGACACCCGTTGCCAGGATCGGTTATTCGATCAAGGTTTTTCACATCGGCAAAGAGGACATCTCCTCACCCGCTAAATGACACCAGTGACCGCCCCAAGAAACCCCCTGGCACGAGTCAGGAACGGCCCAACAATCTTTGCCAGTGGCGTAGGATGAAGATTACGCCCACCACGAGCAGCAGCAGCGCGGAAGTGATTATCATGACTACTCTCGTCCATGACAATCCTTGGGGCGTCGGAACATCTGGGAGAGGACGTTCTTGCCCGACCACTTCTTCCACGATCGGTGTACCGAGGCGTGTGTCGATAACATATGTACCTTCCGGAAGCTCGAGCTTTTCCACTGAGAATAGCTCCTCAGGGATAGTCTCATTAACGCTTTTCCAGGTGAAATGCATCTCTTCCGCACATTCGAGCTCACCACCCGAAGTAGGAGGATAAGATGCACTGCTGACGGGTACCATTACCCCATTTATCCGCGTCCAAGACGCTTCCAATCGTTGATAGGGGCGTGAATTCAATCGCACCTCCGTTCGCAATGGCACATACCCATGCGCCGTATCGATCCACCACACGAGTTGTGTCATGCCATCGTCAACATTCGGATCCAGCACGATGACCCCAATATCATTCTCAAGCGATGCACTAATCACTTCTGCTTTGTTAAGTGACTTCAAAAGCCCTTCCGCCGTGTTAGCAGTGATGCATATTTGGCCGTAAGGAAGCATCCCCAATGCACGGGGGTCGATCGGCATTCCATCTCTCATCACCGGTTTCTCACCGGCATTAAGTCTTATCAGTTGTGTGTCGCCCTTGTTATCAAGAAATTGTACGAACTGATTCTTCGTACGTATAACCTTCACGATTCGGTCAGGCCCTCTCCAATTTACTAATGTGTCAGACCGAACCTTGCCCTCCTTGGCATCAAAGGCGGCAAATCGCTTTGCCAGCATCTTTCCGCTCTTGTCATGCACCTCGAATTCGACGACTCCGGATCGAAGAGACTCGACGCGGTCTCTCAGGCCCGCCAGGAGCGAGCCTGCCAACTGTTGGTCGGATGGTGGCGCAGCACGACCATACATACTAGCGCAGCTCCAAACGCACGCGACGAGCACCAGAAGGCCCCGCTGCGGAACACGGCCTAACGCGATAGACAGGATAGCCATTGTCACCGCCTTCGAACAATTCGGCTTGTTACGTTGTCGTTTTCAAACCCGTCTTCACAAGAGCCATGAGCAGCGCTACAAGGCACCACGCTTCGCTCATTCCTCGTTTGATGTGCACGAACTCCCGGAAGGCCATGACTTCACTACCGAGAGGACACGGTCTTGGAGGCCCGAAGTACACTCATAACGCTCCGTGTTTGGGTTAAGCCAGCATGTATCATTACAGTAGTATCTTATGCCGCATTCATAGTCAAAATCATATGAGGTATCGTCTTTTCCTGGATTGAACTCTTCCTTCGCTTCCTCCGGATAAGGGTATTCAATGTCGTCTCCCTTCGCTGCTGTGCATTCGTAATAGTCACCTTTATACTCGCAAGAGGGGCCATACCGATACTCACATTGTGCGTAGAGCCAGGGGCAGTTCTGCGTGCCCGGAACCACGCATGTGGTTCCTCCAAAACACGTTTGCGCCGCGGATTCCGTCAAATCGCTCCAAGATGGCGAACGTCCTGCGCGCAAACACAGCCCGCAGGTTACCGCCACGACAACCATCAATCCGATAGTTTTGATTCGGCACCTCATCGTAATTTCTCCCTAACAAGCGAACTAGTTCCAGTGGCAAACGCGCGCAACAACCCCGCGCCAAATGGAATCAGAAAAACGATACCCAACGCCAGAACCGCTGACAAAGACAATATCCACATCCATCGAGAGCACGATGCATGTAGTCGTGTAGCGGCGTCGACGTCGTTAATCGGAGAGTCGCCGGTCAATACCACAACCCCCGTCATCTGCTTGGAGAAATCCGCCCACCGTTCCCGCCGGAGCCCAAACAAGCCATCCCAAAACACGACCTCTAGAGGGGTACTTCTGGGCATCACGACCACAAAATGTCCACTGCCCTCGCCACCGCCATGCCCCCGGCAAAGGTGCACGACCGCCGGACATCTAGGTTCGAAACGTCGAGTGTTCTTCAACTGGATCGATCGTGTATACACGCTTCGTGACTCTAGGGCCTTCTCGATTTGGCGAACAGAACTCTTCTTCGACAGATCGGGCCACTGCATCTCACGAACCAATGCATCAAGGGGTTCCGCTCGGCCGTACTGCTTGAGCACAAACTGAACGCAACGGGGTCCACAAATCACTTCATTGAGTTCTCGCAGGGGCATTTTGCCTGGCGCAACATCACATAGACCAAGCATGGCCGTCCATTGCAGGGCCACCATGGCTTCAACCAGTTGAACCATATTCCCAACCGGTCGTCGAAATATCATTTTGCGCCTGCCTTTGCACACCCGTCGTCATGTCGCGCTTCACTGTCAACCACAGCATCCCGAAACGAACCTCGAACGGGAATTCGCATCTTTCGTGCCTTCCCGAAATCGACCGCCAAATGGTCGTTGAGAGTATCGCCTGTCAATCGGACCATGCATTCAAGCAGGAGCGCAGTCGGGTCTTGCGAATCCTTCCGCCAGTGAAACGACATAGGCACCTCCGTAGTCCCCGCCTTGATGTCGCTAATGGCGGGAACTTCCGATGGGGTCCGGAAGGTAAATCGCAATGTTCGCTTCAATTCCTTTTCCTTTCCTCGCGCGACGATGCCGCAAAACACGGTTGACGGTTCGACCAATACTGCGGGAGTCCGATGCGCCCGAACCACCACTTCTGTCTTCGTCTCTATACGCCCCTTCGGGTGAAAGCTAAGAGTCGTCACGTTCCATCCTTCTGAGAGGCCGCTACCGTCGATTATGATCGCCACATTCCAACGTTGGAGAGGTGCATCGCCCTCCTGCAAGTCGTTAACACGAGAGTTGCTGTACATTTCAACCGCAACCCATTCAGCCGTCTTGTCCACGACCAGATCGTCCCATTTATCCTTTGAGTAATTGCCTACTTCGACGACTTCTTCCTCACGGGCTCCAACGCGGACTGGATTGACCACAATGATTTCCCGCGAACACGAAATCGGCCTACGAACTGAAGCCAGAACGCGCAAACGAACCATTGGTGTTCCAGCCTCCTCAAACTCCAGCAACACATCCTGCCTCAACCGACCTTCTCTGTCACCCACGACCAACTTGACAGCCACCTCTTCCGTTGCGCCAGGGGCAATTGATTCACTCGACATCGACGACACAACGCAGGAACACGTCAGGTGAACATTCTTGATTGTCCAGAAAATGTTGCCAATATTGGTTACCGTGAACTGATGTTCGTTCGTGGAATTGATCGGAACCTGGCCGAAGCTGTACTCGTGCTGAATAATTCCTTGAGTACTCTTGCCCGATTGCTGCACTCGAGCACGGTCGCCGTCAACACTCGGCTTCACATCGCTTCGCACGCTATCACACCCCGAAGCCGCTACGAGCACCAACAGCGCTCCCACGACAGACGAGCATCGATGTAGTACACAGCCTAATAAACGAGTACGGAACATGCAGTCTAACATCCAGTCCTTGCTGCCACGGCCCCGTAGGGGATGATCTTCTACAAGGCCGTCGCCAACAGCTTCTATTGTTATTTAAGATTCCAAGTATCCACTGTGCACCCACGCAACCAATTCTGGCTGATGCCCCCCCTAACACCGCGCGCCAGCTATGTTCCCCACAGTACTGAACCTTTCTGAAATACAACTTCGGTTCTTCCAGTACTTCTTGAGGGCACGGCGAGATCGGAGAAGCACCCCGGCGCGAGAAATGCGAACAATATCATACGCGTTGACCCGTCGCATGGCTGTTCCCTCCCCGTCGTGAGCCAAGCGGCAGCCACAGCTCCGCCATCGCCGTGATGGTGCCGGTCCTCGGGCCGGCGTGCGGGCTGCTGCTGACATGCCCCTCTTTGTACCCTGGGGCGGAGTTGTGTCAACGCTTTTTGTGTTCAAAAGGACCGTATTTTGCGGGGGGGGGGGGTAGCTATAAGTCCTCATTTCTCAAGGACTTGCGCGTCGAGAAAAAAATCGAAAAACTATTCCACCCGCGCGGGAAACGGGGCTCTGAGCGGCGTGGAGCCCCCGTTTTGTCGCCGCCTTGTCGTCTGGAGCGCGATGCCGCGGGCGCCTGTCATGTCGAGTAACAGTCCCTGCCGGTGAGGAATAAGCCAAACAAAGCGTTACGTGCGCACATCCGTGACATGTTTATGCCAAAAAAAGTTGGGGCGAAGGTTGGGTGGAGTCGATCGCCCGTCGTCTCAACCTCGAATCAACGCTGCGTCCCCGCGGCAGAAAACGGGTTCGCTTCCCGAAAGACGACATCAAAGAGGCCCGACCCCTTGGATGTCAAGCTTTGCCCCAGAATTCTCCCTCGGTGATTACGAATCAACAACCTGAATCTGCAGCCGTTTGCCGACGACTTCGGCGTAGCGTAAGAGGGTGTCGATCGTCGGGTTTTCGTTGGTGACGTTTTCCAGCTTGGACAGCGCGGAGCGATCCATGCCCGTTCGCTCATAGATGTCGGCGAGGCTTAACCCTTTCGCTTCGCGGGCAGCTTTCAGCTTACGCATGACCGCGGCCAGCTGCTGACGGCGGGCCTCGCAACGGGCCTGCTGCGCCTTGGCGATGATGTCCGGTTTTTCCAACTCGACTTCTTCACGAATCTTGCGGTACTGCGCCGCTTCTTCCGGTGTCAGCTTCCGGTCGCGCGTGATTTGCTTGGCCATGATGTGCTCCTAAACGGGTTCGGGAACCTCGAACGCGGTGACGGGGTACACCGTGTTGTCGTCGATCTCTTCGAAAATGACCGTGATGTAGCGGCCGTCCAAGGTGTATCCGAAAATCATTGGCCGCTGCGACGAATCGCTGGTGTCGCTACCAACTGGACCATCGAATACGTGGGCAACGTCGTCCTTTTCAATGCCGTGCTCCGCGATGTGCTGGACGTTGCCCTCCTCGTCCTCGTCAAGATCCCAGATGATCGCCACTTTCATTGAACGCCTCCGTCGTGTAGTAGTATGTTACCACGATTACAGCAAGGCGGCAACGATGATGATGCAAGCCACGCCCCATCTCTGGTTTGCCTTGGTGAATCTCGACCACGCTCGACCGGAAGGATCGCGGTTTTGGCGTTCGAAACCGGGACGCAGCTAGACGAGGGCGAGAGGCTGTTTATTCCGGCTATCATGTCAGAATCGGATCCCACGATCCGGCAGGTACATCACGGTATAGGGCAGCAGGGGACGAGATTCGTAACGCGGATCTTGAAAGAGGGTGGCGTTTGCCGCGACCTGGAATCCAGATACACATCCACGTGAAATTCACACGCGGCGTATGCCACGTCGGAGACCAAGTACGCCGATCGATCCGCGGCGGCATTTGCGCGGGCAATCGTCCGCTCGTCCTCGGCCGTCCAATGTGCCGACCCCTGTCCATGCCACGTGGACAGAAGGCGACTCCCCGTTGGCTCCCGAACCCGGGAATCCTAATTGTCGCTAACCGGGAAAAATAATTGTCGCTGTACAGGCGCTCGGGGCAGAGCAATTCGAACTCACCTTGACGCGAATTCTTCAACAGACTCTGATCCAAGAGCCAGTGGTACATCCCGATACACCGGTAGGCCAGATCCCAACTGTTGTGGCCTGCCTGGGGATACTCGGTCGCCAGCGGACTCGCCCCGGCCTTGAGGAGTTCCTGGCGCATCCTCCGTTCTCCTTCCACCAGGCTTGCCTTATCACCCTCGTTGTAAAAGCTCCAGATCCGTACGCGTTGGCCGGCCAGCGATTCTACGCTGCCGCCGCCACCGGCACAGACGGGAATG
>JBNJEM010000294.1:0-9430 GCA_051745935.1 Planctomycetota bacterium | reverse complement strand
GCTCAATCTCAAGGCGGTTAATACGTGGCTGATGTCGCACACCCTTTCAATCCTTCATCCCCTTTCAGGAATATATCGCTCACTCAGCCAGTGCCACCCTACGCCGTGAACCAAACGATTTGGTACTGGGGCATTTCAACCTCAAATACAAGTGTTTCGTGGAGTTTCTGGGGGCTCCAGCAACTGCGCCGGCAATGCAGAACACGCAAGTGCTAGCGTTGCTTACATTTTGCAACTGCCCCGAACCGCGAGATTCGGAAATCCCTTTATTTCCAGGGCGAAGCGAACTCGAATGGTTTGTGAACAAACGAGTTGCGTCTGCCGGCGTGTAGTTTTGGTTACCGGCATAGAGTGCCACCCGACCGCATGGCGGTGATACGGCGGCGATGTGTGACGAACAAAAAACGTCCGCGATTGCTACGTCCAGCAAGTCAGGAGGCATTGCGCAACAAATCGTACTCCAGCATCCACGCCAACGAGGCGCGGCCGGCTTCGGCTCTGTCGCCTTGGGACGCGGTCGAGTTGCTGACGTTCTTTTCGCCAGGTATTTCGCTGTTTCTGAACAACTCGCTCACTGGTTGCAGCTGGCCGGTGATGCGTTCACCGGAGAAAAGTGTGGCGTCGTGACGGTGCCGCAACTGTTCTGCCGCAGTCTCCAAGTTTCTAGCGGCTCCGCGGTTCGCACCGTGGAAGGCACTGTATTTAAGATGTGTGGCTTCATGGAAAGATCACGCGCTCGGTTGGAATCTAGAACGCCCCGGTGTTTCACGGCGAATAATAGTTGTGGCATTGCTTCAGCCGACGATAGTTCCGGTCGTTCCAAAGTCGGGGTTGGTCGGGACGCGGGTTAACCGCTTGATTTTGATAGATGTGTAG
The DNA here is from genome assembly GCA_051745935.1 of Planctomycetota bacterium. Taxonomy (GTDB): domain Bacteria; phylum Planctomycetota; class Planctomycetia; order Pirellulales; family Pirellulaceae; genus JBNJEM01. The sequence continues at coordinate 8,554 of JBNJEM010000294.1, read as the reverse complement.
CTCGTTGCCACTAAGCACGATGATCTCTTCCCGCCAGTCGCCTCTTACGTCGGCCACGTAGAGTCGGTCGGCTTGTTCGAGAATTCGCCGAACGAATTTGCCAGTGAGTGGTTCGAACAGGCACACGTCACCGCTGCAGTGACGTTCTTTGGCGCACGCCAGTTGTTGGCGTTTTCCGGTCCAGTCAATGGCATGAATCACTTCCACTCCGCTGTCCGTCCAATTCGGGGGAGCGACGTCATCCATCTCGTAGTCGAACGCTAACGTGCCGCGGGAATCGAATACGAACGGCTTTTGGTGTTCGTTGTATCTAGAGCGACACCAGATGAATGCTTCACGCGATCCTTGTTTGAAGCGGCCCACGGCGGCATTTTGCGGTTCTTGACGTTTGAAGTCTTCTCGCCACATGGGACCTTGGAGTCCGAGTACCTGCACGCAGTTCGAACCCTCCTCCAGCAAGACCACTTCCCAACCTGGGGAATCCGGGCAAACATCGGCCGCGAAGACGCTGTCCATGTGGCCTTGAAACGGTTGTGCGCGGACCAGCAACTGGCCCGAGGAAGAAAGAACCGTTGCTCCGAGAACTTCATCCCGTCCATCCTTATCGAGATCCGCCAACCGCGCGGCGTTGTGGGCACAGCTAACAAATTCGTCCGTGGTCCAGAGCGGCTGTTTGCCATTGACCAACCCCTGGTAAGTGTATGCAGCGAGATAACGGCCGGTCCGATAGCCGCTTTGATTCGTGGCCTGCAACACAAGGTCGCCGTCGCCGCCGTTGCCACGGAAATCAGCGACCATGGCGACTTCCCACCGCCGTGCTCCCTCGGGCACCGGGGGACGACAGGTGGCTTTTGCCTTCCCCGTGGCGCCATCAACAAAGTGTAGGATACGGTCTTGTGTCAGAAATACCACTTCGGTGCGTCCATCGTCGTCCACGTCACCTGCTGCTACTCCCGGCCCATGATGACCCGGCAGCCCTTGACTCTCGCTTTGCCCGCCAACCACCAGGTCCGTGTCCTCGACCCACAGCTTACTGCCACTGTTGTCATAAACGGCGAGATGCCCTGTGCAGGTCACCAAAAAGTCCGGCTTGTTGTCGTCGTTGACGTCGGCAGCAATAATGCCGCCGGTGGAGTCCTCCTCGCTGCTAGGACCCGGCAGACCGAGTCGAATGACATCCTGAGAAATATCAGCGGCGTTTGTGCCAGTGATGTAGAGGCCGCCCAGAACAATAACGGAGCAGAACAAAGTTCGACCACACGGCATTATCCAACGACAGCTCATCATGATGCGCGTCCTCTGTATTTCGGATCGAAGTGAACGACTGAGAAACAATCGGCGGAGAAAAACCCCTATAACGAAAGCAGACACGTATTAAGGCCCCCGAGTCAAGAGGGTATACCCCGAGCGCGGCCAAGGATTCTTGTTTTTTTCCGCTTTGACTTCTTCCCGAGACGCCGACGCCGTTCCGGTTACGTTGGTCCCGCTTCTGCTTCACGGGTGGCTCTGACGCGTTTCATCTCCAACGCGCTGGGCACCAGACGCGTATTGGGACTTTACGGCGAAAAGCGATGCTGTCTGCGGTTGTGGTCGGCCGAAGGACGCATCCACCCAAACACTTCGCCGGCCAGTGGCCAGCCATCGGATGTGGCGCCGATCAGGGTCCAGAAACTCATTGGTGTCCTCATGACGTTCCACTCACCGTTCGAGATCTTGAGATCAGATCTGTCTATTCTAAAATACTGGTAACCTTTACACTTTCCGCCAGGAAGCTTTCGCCGACAAGACGCCCGTCGCGGTGGCGTATCCTGTGCAATCGTACCAACCGCCAGCAGCATAAGCAACTTGGAATGGCCGACAAGAAGAAACCGTCGCGGATTCATGGCTCCACACCGACACGGCTGACGCCAGAGGAAGGCCAGTATGTGGCTTATGTCCACCTTTATCGCCACCTGCATCGCAGAGGCCCCTCGCAAGCGGAGCTGGCGTCATATTTCGGCGCGACACTCCCCTCCGTCGAACGGATGATCGCTAACCTGGAACAAAAAGGCGTGATCACGCGCGAGTCAGAAACCTTGGGGTCGATGCAAACCACACTCGCGCCAAACGAGATTCCGAATCTGACGTCACAAGTGGCGGCCACGACCCGGACACTCCCCCCTGAGGATGCTCCTGTCACGGGCGGTCAAATCCGCGCGGAAGTGATCGCTATCGGCGATGAGTTGATCAGCGGTGCCCGATTGGACACGAATTCCCAGTGGCTTAGCCAGCAACTGGAACAGCTAGGACTTCGCGTCTGGTTTCATGCCACGGTGGGGGACGAGCTGGACCCGATCATTGCAGCCGTACACACGGCAATCGAACGAGCTCACGTGGTCGTCCTTAGCGGTGGCCTGGGACCAACCGCCGATGACCTGACGCGGCAAGCGCTCGCCGCCGTGGTCGAACGTCCGCTGGTTCTAAACCCGCGTATGCTGGAGCATATCCGTGGCCTGTTTGCTCGGCGCGGCCGGGTCATGCCACAACAGAACACGGTCCAGGCAATGTTTCCTGAAGGGAGCGAGGTCATCGATAATCCGCATGGCACAGCACCCGGCATCTATCTTGAGGTTCGTACCAGTGGGACCAAATCGGCAAGACACGTTTTTGCGCTGCCGGGTGTCCCCGCCGAACTGGTTCAAATGTGGTCGGAGTTCGTCGAGAGAAGACTGAGCCATTTGTATGCGGGTCACCGTCGCGTGATCCGTCATCGTGTGATCCGCTGCTTCGGGGCCGGTGAAAGCGACATTGAACAAAAGCTCCCCGACGTGGTGCGCCGAGGCAGGTATCCCTCGGTCGGCATTACGGCCAGTCGCGGCACAATCTCGCTCCGAATAACAGCCGACGGCACGTCCGCTGAAGAATGCCACCAAGCAATGGAGCCCACCGTGGCGGCGATCTACCAGTGTTTGGGAACGTTGATTTTCGGCGAAGAAGACGACTCGTTACAGGACGTGGTGGGACGCTTATTGCAGAAACAGCATCTGGAATTAGCCACCGCCGAATGGGGAACGCAGGGACTCCTTGCCTCGTGGCTGGCCGCGACCGTCAACAATCAACGCTATCTTGGCGGTCTCGTGATCGGCAACGAAGAGGCATTGAAACATGTCGTGTCTCCGCCAACAGTAGGCCTCGCCGATGCACGGAACGCCACCCGCCTGGTTGACGCCATGGCATCGGAAGTACGAAACCGTTTCAAAACCGACCTTGGATTGGCGGTCGGTCCCTCTCCCAAGCAGTCGTTATCTCCCGAGGATGCCCCGGCTTCCATCAAGTTGGCGTTGGCCACGCCAGACCAAACAATTTCCGCGTCTTCTAGTTTCGCCGCCCATCCGGCAATCCGAGTTCAGCTTGCCGCCAAGAAAGCTTTGGACCTGGCACGACTCTGGCTGCTCAAACAAGCGATCTGAGCCAGCACATGCCCCAGAGAACCCAGCGTGGCGTGGAATTCCTGGATCTTGCCTCCGGCAGAAACTGGCTCAATCACTGGGTACGGGGCACTTGTCTGTTCGGCTACTTGCCCTGCAACGGGCTCCTTTACGCGCCGCCTGATCCCTGCAGCTGTTTCATTGAGGCGAAACTAAACGGCTATGACGCACTTTCCGCGGGCCAGGACTCCAGTCTGGAATTGCCAGAGTGAAAATGGGGAGTGAAAATGGGGAGGCTCCCCCTTTTTGCGGCAAGGTGGGTGAACGGGGCAATGGTGTTCGGCTCGGCGCGCGGCAGGGCACCTTCGGCGGCAAGGCCGTTACTCGTCGTACAGTGTCACATCTCGGAGATTTGAGTCGGGGGTGGGAACGATATATACTGCATGTAACCAGCGAGATGTGATTGATCGACGCGAAAACGGGAGAAAAGAGCATGCTACGACAATTGACACGCCGGGAAATGTTACGAAATACCGGGTTGGCCGGTGTCGGCGTATGGGTTTCCGGCGCGACGTCGGCCGTGGGGTGGGGTGGGGGGAAGAGCCCATCGCCCAATGAGAAACTGGATATCCTTTGTGTTGGCGTTGGCGGACGGGGGGGCGCTGACGTGAATGGCGTGTCCACCGAGAATATTGTCGCCTTATGCGATGTGGACAGTCGTCGAGCGGCGAAGACCTTTGAAAAATTCCCCAAGGCAAAACGGTTCCAGGACTATCGTACCGCGCTGGAAGAATTGGAACATCGAATTGATGCCGTGGTGATCGGTACGCCGGACCATACGCACGCGCCGCCCGCCGCTGAAGCCATGCGGATGGGAAAGCACGTCTATTGCGAGAAACCGCTGACGCATTGCGTTTATGAAACGCGGGTGCTGACCGAATTGGCTCGGGAAAAGAAACTGGCCACGCAGCTGGGAACCCAGATTCACGCGCGGGACAACTATCGTCGTGTCGTGGAGCTGATTCAAGCGGAGGCCATCGGCCCGGTTCGGCGCGTGGAAGTGACCTTTCCGGGTGGGCTGGGGGGGCAGGATCGGCCCGAGGAAACACCGCCCGTGCCGGAAGGGCTTAATTGGGACCTGTGGTTGGGCCCGGCCCCTTATCGCCCCTACCACCCCGCTTACGTTCCGGGATCGTGGCGCGCGTGGTGGGATTTCGCCAACGGGACATTGGGGGACTTCGGCTGCCACTACATGGATCTTCCCTACTGGGCGTTGAAGCTGAAGTATCCATCCGTGATCGAAGCGGAGGGCCCGCCTCCACATCCGGAAACCGCCGCGCCCGTGTTAACCGTCAGATACCAGTTTCCCGCCCGCGGCGATCTACCGCCCGTCACCATGACCTGGCGAAATGGCAAGGGCAACAAGTCACCCATCTTCGAGGAAAAGAAGATCCCCGACTGGGGCGCATCGGTCCTGTTCGTGGGGGAAGAGGGCATGCTGCTGGCGAACTACTCCAAGCACCGTCTCCTGCCCGAGTCGAAGTTTGCTGACTTCCAGCGTCCCGAGCCGACGATCCCGAAATCCATCGGTCATCATCAGGAGTGGGTTCGGGCTTGCAAGACCGGTGAACCAACGACCTGCAACTTCGACTACTCGGGACCGCTCACCGAAACGGTGCTGTTGGGCAATGTGTCGTACCGGGCCGGCAGTGCACTGGAATGGGACGCGGCCAACTTGAAGGCGACCAACTGCCCCGAGGCCGATACGTTGATTCGCCGTGAATATCGTGAAGGGTGGACCCTGTAGGGTCAAGCGAATCAGGACACCGGCCCCTTATCCCGCGGCGCGTCCGGTCGTTCTCCCATGGTCGCGCTCTCGGGCTTGATGCACCTTGCGGCCCCAGACAATCAGAATGTCGTCCAGAATTCGGTCACGACGAAAACGACGAAGCGCGGAGAACCCGGCGGCGGACATGACCGCGTCCATGGTCCGGCCGGAGAACATGGTCAGATGATAGCCGAGCCGGTATCCGTTCCATTCCCGGCCATGGCGACGATGAGAAGGGCCCCAAAGTTTCGGAACCTTGACGGTGACCACGCCGCCGGGCTTGAGAATTCGATTCACCTTGCAAAGGCAGTCGATCGGATCGACCACGTGTTCAAGCACCGCATCCAAGATGACAACATCATAGCTTCCCGAGGGCATCTCGGCGGGCTCGAAACAACTCTGAATGATGTTCAACCCTCGCTGGCGAGCCCGTTCCACGGCCACGGAGGAGGGCTCCAATCCGTCGCACTCGTAATAACGCGACGCTTCGGAAAGCAGTCGCCCATCGCCGCATCCGACGTCCAGCAGACGTCCGCCCGGTTTGGCACGGTAGGTCGTCCGAACGAGACGTTGGACCGACGTGCCAAAAATCGCGTCATTGAGCCGTGCGCGAACCCGTTTAAAGCGCGGATTGCGACGAGCGCCTTTTCGCTTTCCCGACCACCAATCCCCTTGGTCTGGTAGATCTCGGGGCCGAGGCACCGGGTGTAAAATCGCCAATTCGCAGGCGCACTCCCAATACGCCAAAGAAAGCGTCGAGGGATTTCGAGGATGCTCCGGCTCCCACCGATGCAACAGACGGAAGACGTTTCCGCCGCATAAGCAACATGTTCGTCCGTCTTGCGTCGGATTGCGGAGCTTACCGCTTGCCGCATCCCTCATGTTCCGCGACATATCCAGCTCCCTTTTTCTACCCAGCGACGATGCGTTAGCGACTTATACTTCAGGCGGTCGGATTTGTCCGGCTGGAAAGCTGCCCGACGCAAGCCGTCCTCCCGTTGGTCGGACTCGCGGCGGAGAAACTCATCCGCGACCGGTATATATTTCAGGCGGTTGGATTTTTTCCGGCTGGAAAGCTGCCCGACGCAAGCCGTCCTCCCGTTGGTCGGACTCGCGGCGGAGAAAGTCATCCGCGACCGGTATGTATTTCAGGCGGTTGGATTTTTTCCGAGTGGAAAGCTGCCCGACGCAAGCCGTCCTCCCGTTGGTCGGACTCGCGGCGGAGAAAGTCATCCGCGACCGGTATGTGTAAGAGGCTACCCGGCGAGCGGGTGGCATTTTGGCATTTTGGCAAGTTGGGTAACTCTTTCAGTGGTTGTCCACCAGCGGCGCGCGAACCGCGGATGGTAACCGCATCACGAAGATCCAGAAAGAGGGATTAGGGGAAATGCGGCCTTTGGGAAGAGTGCTGATTGCTGGACTCTCCGATGCACGTTCGAAAGCCCGGGCCCCGCTGTCCCTTGGACTTGACGGCCCCATCATCTATTGCCAGAATCCTCGGAGAGGGTGAAGAACACTCGCGATCGCGAGGCACGCCTCGAATTCAGCATCTCGAACCTAGCCTGCGGAAAAGTAAAAGTATCAGACATGCCAGATGTGGCTGGCATGGCCGCCCGAGTCTGAACCCACTTTTACAGCTGGTCACAAAACCGCGTTTTCCGCCTCCAGAATGCCTTGGGGGGCTGGGAAACCTTCACGGTTTTGTCAGGGCTTTCAGGCAAGCCTCCCGGAATCCTCTCACTGGTTTGGGATTCCGTGCGGCCGAACGGGCGTCCGGAAAGGAGAAGGTCGAGATGAGCGGGAGAGGTATACTTGAGGCGGTCGGATGTGTCCGGGTGGTAAACTGCGCGACGCAAGCCGTCCTCCCGTTGGTCGGACTCGCGGCGGACAAAGTCATCCGCGACCGGTATCACGGGCGAGGGCGCGGATTCACGCTGTGGGAACTGTTGGTCGTCATGGCGATTCTCGGCATTCTGAGCGCGTTGCTGTTACCCGCGGTCCAAGCCGCTCGGGAGGCCGCGCGGCGCATGGCGTGCCAGAACAACCTCAAGCAGATTGTTCTGGCCACGCTGCACTACGAATCAACCCATCGAGCATTTCCGCCGGGGCGTCTGCTTCCTGACTGGTCGGTCAACGGCGTGCCGCGTACCAGCTACACCAACTACAACGCGGTGAACCCATCGCCCGAGGCGGGGCACTGGACCGGTTTCCGCTCCGTTCATACGTTCATTCTGCCGTATATGGAACAGGGCAACATTTACGATCTAATCGACTTCTCCGCGCCGACGACCGTTCGCATGACGACTGGCGGGCGGCCCACGAACACGAACTACGAGGCGTATTCCAGGGCGGCGGGACTTTTCATCTGCCCGTCATGCCCCAATACGGCGCGCGCGGTTTCCGAGAACAACTACCGCGTGAACCTGGGAGGCTCGACGCCTTATGCCGGCGCGCTGAATTCGCGCAACAATCACGTGAACAACGCATCGGCGTTTGGCTTTTCCTGCCGGGGTAACGGGGCCTTCACGGTTGGCCAAACGCTGGCACTGTCCGCCTTCACTGACGGCGCGAGCCACACGGTGATGTTTTCGGAACGGACCAAGGGAAGCGGCCTGAACCTCGCCCAGACATCTCCGACCCAACACGACATCATTACGATGCCAGGGCGGCGGAACCGCATGTTGTTCCCGGACCGGATGATGGCCAACTGCATGACATTCGACGGATCTCCCTCGCGATACCACTTCAGTTCCGCGGGGCGGTGGCTTCCGGGATCCGATTGGTCCAACGGCTGGCCATTCGCGTTCTACTCATCCACGCTCTACAATCACGTGGCGCCACCGAACTGGCACCATTGGGATTGCGGCAATTGGTCGGCGATCCCGGACGCGCCCGGGGAACACGCTATCATTGCGGCGCGGAGCGAGCACGTGGGAGGCGTGAACGCGGCCCTGGCCGATGGATCGGTCCACTTCGTGGGCAACCCGATCAACTTGCGGGTATGGCGGGCGCTAGGAACTCGCCACGGCGGTGAAAGCGTTTCCCGATTTTGACCGAGTTTCGGAGGCCGCTACTGGTGGAGGGTGCGCGATATACGTCAGGCGGTCGGATTTGTCCGGGTGGAAAGCTGCCCGACGCAAGCCGTCCTCCCGTTGGTCGGACGCGCGGCGGACAACGTCATCCGCGACCGGTATGCATAAGGAGGCTCGCCCAGGCCAACCCCCCACAATACGGAGGTGAGTTTTGGGGATTGCCCCTCGCGTCTCGCCACGTCCGCTGCGTGAACGCCTCGGCGGTTAACGCGCCAGGCGGACCTGCA
>JBNJEM010000293.1:0-9441 GCA_051745935.1 Planctomycetota bacterium | reverse complement strand
TACAGGCGGTACGGCACGCCCCCAGACCCCCACGAGTTCATCTCGTGGGTGAATCAGACTCCTAAGCTACAGGCGGTACGGCACGCCCCCAGACCCCCATTCTCGGAACCGTCCGGTTCGTTGACAACTTGGTTTGCGATATATGACTTGACGTCGTCATTCGTGTTGTCGCCGACGGTTCCCACCGATACCGTTCGACAGAAGGGCGTGGGGCTGCCGGAGACGCGAAGGGCATGTTCCAATCGGCCTTTGGCTTGGCGGGTCAGGAAGACAAGCGACCCGTGGGGTCCGGCTGTAGCTCGGGAGTCCGGCAGCGGCGTTGTGCGCGAGGGCCACGAGGGTCTCCCCAAGCGTGTGACGCGACGAAAAACAAATGTCTCGGTCGGTCCACAAGCCCTTCTCGTCGAAGCGAGGGATATCGTGCAGCGTGTAATAGCGAGCGTTGGGGTTCACGCTGGTGAAATCGCCAAACGCATTATATCCCAAGTATTCAGTGGCTACGCTTCCGCCCTTGAAACACGCTAACTGGCTGTAAATAAACAACTTACGCTAGAATAGAGCTGGAACATCCGTTTCCCCATGGAACCTACGAGGGACCACACGGAACTCGCGAGGGCATCGAGAAGCCTTTCGGGTTACACCTCTTTGGGTACCACGTACGGTTCCCGATAGTCGGGATGGTTAAGCAGCTGATTCGCCTCTTCGTCACCCAGCACCGACTCGGTATCAGGGTCGAAGTTGAGACATCGGCCGACTTGGTAGGACGTCCGCGACAACAAGCAAACGGCCATCGACTTGTGCCCCTCTTCGATGTCGGCATTCAAAACCGTGTGGTCATTGGCGCGGATTGCGGCCAACCAATTTCGAAAATGTGGGATGCTTTCCGTCTGCCAATTGTAGTCGGATGTCTTCGACGGGCCGGGTTCACCTTTGCGGCCCAGGAACGTGTAGTAACTGTTGTAGTCGGGGAAGATCAGATATCCCTCGCGGCCGAAGAAAATGGTCCCCACTGGAAAGTCGGGTTGCACGAACGGATATTTGTCGCGAAAGCCCGCCTCGCTGTTCGTGTACCAGGAACGGTGCTCGTAGGTCACCAGCGGTTTAGCGTCATCAAAGCGGTAAGTCATCGCCACGTGCGTCGGCGACGTTCGATCGTCGTCGTGAACGAACTTTCCTCCCATGGCCGTCACGCGGGTGGGGTGCGTGTCCAGACCAAGGCCCCACCGGATCACGTCCAGTTCGTGGACGGCCTGGTTGGCGAAGCAGCCACTGGCCAGCTCCAGGTTCCAGTGCCACCGGCGATGCCAGAACTGACTGTAGGGGTGCATGGGTTTTGGGCCCAGCCAGCGATCCCAATCCAAGCCTTCGGGCACCGGGCTGGGGGTAATCGTGCCCAGATTGCCTCGGATCTTGTAGTCCAGCCCCCGGGCCATGTACAGGTCGCCAACCACCCCCTCCTTCAGTTTTTCAACGCCCTCCATGATGTTGGGACTGGAACGATTTTGCGTGCCGTGCTGGACCATTGTGTTGTACTTCCGCGCGGCCGCGACCATTTGGCGACCTTCGAACAGGTTGTGCGTGCCAGGTTTTTCCACGTAGACATGCTTGCCCGCTTGACAGGCCCAGATGGTTGATAGGGCGTGCCACCGATCGCCCATGGCGTTGGAGATGGCGTCGATCGATTCGTCCTCCAGCAGCTCTTGCACGCCGCGGTGGACGGTCAGCTTTTTGCCGGCCAATTGGGGGTACCTCTTTTCCAGACTTTCCCGCTTGCTCTGGTCACAGTCGGCCACGGCCACGATTTCGATATTATCGGTTTCCTCCATCGCCGCCAAACAGGCCACGTGCGCCCGCATCCTCCCGCCAAGGCCGACGAGTCCTATGCGGATGCGATCGTTCGCGCTCAATCGACGCGATGCGAGGGCTGGAACGGTGACCATGGAAGCACCAGCCACCGCGGCCGATGACTTGAGAAACTGACGGCGATTCGATCTGGACATGATGGAACTCCTGGATGAAGAACGGCAACGTGCGAGATGTTCTAGCGGCCCCGTCATTTTACCCCAAGCTCCAGCGGCCCGCCAACAGCTCGGGAGCAAAAGGCGTCCGCCGGGAGCGGTCGTTGTCCCACCAAGAGAAGGACCAGTGGGAACAAGGGCGGATGAGACGGAAACGGCCGGTGGAGGGGCCGAAGGGCACGGCAACTCCCGATTACTCAGTCAGCACCACCCTCGCTGTAGCGACGGAGCGTGGCCTTCATCCGATTGGCGGCTTCGCGGGACAGCCCGTTCTCGGATGGGTTATGGGCCATCATCAGCCGCTCTGGATCCTTGCGAATCGCGCGGCGCAGTAATCGCAATTGATGATTGAAGCCACGGCAGAACACGCATATCAGCAGGTGCGCCCAGACATGAAACCGCTCGCCCGCTGGAAGACGGCGGTCCATCGATTCCGACACCAATTTCGAGATTTCGCGACACCGGCCCATGATGTAAACACTCCTACCAAATCGCCTGATAACGATCCGGCGCAAGATTCCACTTCGGCCCATAGACGTGAACGGCGTTGGTTTCCGTCCCATCGCTCATGATCGGGAAGTCCTGGTAAAGCCACCCCAAGATTCCTTTCCGAAGGTTATAAGCGTCATATCCTTGTGCGGCATACTTCCTTGCCAGCGCCGCGCTGCGATATCCAGCGGTACAGTAGAACACGAGCGGCTGATGACGATTATCTTTCAGGCGCTCGGATTTGTCCGGGTGGACAGCTGGCCCACGCAGGCCGTCCTCCCGTTGGTCGGACTCGCGGGGGACCAAGTCATCCGCGACCGGTATATAGGGCCGGTGGTCTGAAAGCTGTTCCAAGGGAATCGCGTCCGGGATCATTGAAACCGCCCGTTCCTCCGGTTCGCGACCGTCGACGATCACGACTTTCCCGGAGGTTTGAAGGTCACGTAACTCTTCGGGCGATATGTCCTTCACGGCGGGGAATTCTTGTTTGTACCCCTGGTAGAGTGCTGCCAGTTTTTCTTTTTTCTCGGTGTTGGATACCGGCTCCCGCCGGGGGGCACGAACAGCGAACGCCACAAGCCCCGTCACAACAAGCAGTAGTCCACCGGTTTTGATGAAAAACGCTGAGTGCATGCGAAGAGGTCCCTTGTTCAAATTGGCTCTGGACTCATGTAACGCCCCCCACACTACTATTGTTGCACTCCGCGGTGGAACGTCCATGCCCTGAATCAACCATCGCATCTCAGTCGCCGCTCCAGCGCCGTGCCCCGCTGCTGCTTATCGCGCCGAGACACGGCCAAATGCAATGCTCGCTTTGACCCGACAATGACAACCAGCTTCTTGCCGCGAGTAACGGCCGTGTAGAGCAAGTTGCGTCGCAGCATCATGTAGTGCTGTGTATGCAGTGGAATGACCACGCTGGGGTATTCCGAGCCCTGGCTCTTGTGAATGGTCAAAACATAAGCCAGGGCCAATTCGTCCAGATCACCGAAGTCGTATACAACGGGCCGCGATTCGAAATGGACCGTTAACTCCTGGTCCACGCGATTGATCCGGGCGATTGTTCCCAGGTCACCGTTGAATACATCGCGGTGATAATTGTTTTCCGTTTGGATGACTCGATCGCCTTCGCGAAAAGTCCAGCCGAAGCGTTCAATGGCCGTTTGATCGGCGGGCGGATTCAACGTCTCTTGAAGGAGCTGGTTCAGGTGGCGGGCTCCCAAGGCGGCGCGATTCATCGGGGCCAGCACCTGTATATCGGTCCGTGGATCCATGCCAAACCGTTCAGGGATCCGCTCGGTGACCACCTTGAGCAAGGTCCGCTGAATCGCTTCGGGCTCGTCAGCTTCGACAAAGTAAAAATCCGTCAGTTCGCCGCCGGGGCGAAGATCGGGCAACCGCCCTTGATTGATATCGTAGGCGGACTTAATGATGCGGCTTTCCGCGGCCTGCCGGAACACCTCGGTCAGCCACACGACCGGAACAGCTTCCGAAGCAATCAGATCGGAAAGGACTTTTCCGGGGCCCACCGACGGCAGCTGATCGACGTCCCCGACCAGCACGACACAGGCTCGAGACGGAATCGCGCGAAGATATTGATAGGCCAGGAACACATCGATCATTGAGGTCTCGTCCAGGACGAACAGCTCGCCCTGGAGCGGTTGTTTCTGGTTTCTCTTGAAATCTCCAGTCGCCGGATCGAACTCCAACAGCCGGTGAACGGTCTTTGCCGTTTGCCCCGTGGCTTCAGATAACCGCTTGGCCGCTCGTCCCGTCGGTGCCGCCAGCACGGGCTGGAGCTTCTTGGCGGCGAATATCTCTAGAATGCTGCGAACCAACGTGGTTTTTCCGACGCCGGGACCGCCGGTAACAACGACCACATTGTTTGAACAAACTTCGCGAATCGCCTCTCGCTGGCCTTCCGCCAACCCAATTGTCAATCGCTTTTCAACCCATTCCAGTGCCTTGGTAACGTCGATCGCCGGGAGCGGGTGTTCGGCTTCGTGCAACAACCGTTTGGTTTCCGTGGCCACGCCGACCTCAGCTCGATAGAGGCTGGCGAGAAACAGCCATGGTGCCCCGTCATTCTTTTCGCGAACCAGATTTCCCGCCGTCAACTCCGCGTCCACGGCCGCCTGCACGACCGATGAGTGAATGCCCGCTAGTTCCCGTGTCTTGTCGATCACGCCCCGCTCCTCGTACCCGCAATGCCCTTCTTGACTGAGCTGCCGCAGGGCGTAACGCAGCGCTGCCCGGGCGCGATGCGGCGATTGGCGATCGATGCCCAACTCAGCCGCGATTTGGTCGGCTGTTTTGAAACCGATCCCGCGCACGTCATCGGCCAACTGATAAGGATTGGCTCGAATTTTCGAGATCGCATCGGACCCGTAGATCTTGTAAATACGTATGGCTCGATACCCCGAACCAATGCCAAGCTCATGCAAAAAGAGCATGATCTTGCGGATTTCTTTCTGTTGCCGCCAACTTTCGATGATCCCGTTCAGCCGTTGGCGACCAATTCCGCGGATGTGTAGTAGCATATCCGGGCATTGATCGATGATTTTGAGCGATCGCTCTTTATAGATGGCCACGATCCTCGACGCCAACTGCGGACCGATGTTACGAATGGCCCCGGACCCCAGGTATCGCTCAATCCCTTTCACCGACGTGGGATGCGTGGTTTGCAGCGTGGCGGCTTTGAACTGCGGCCCGTGGTCGGAATCGATAACCCACGAGCCACTGGCCTCAATGTGTTCCCCCGCCGTGACCGTGTTGATGGTCCCCACGACGGTAACCAAATCACGACGGCCCTGGACATGGACCTTGAGGACCGCGAATCCGTTCTCCTCATTAAAGAAGGTGACCCGTTCCACCGTTCCATGCAAAGTCTCCGACATGGTGCGGATCTCCGCCCTGATTCACTTCGTGGCCGCTGAAATTGGGGGGTAACGGCAAGGCGTCCCGCCATGGCTATTCGGCTTCGACCGGCTGAAGGGATGCGGAGAGTCCTGCTTTTCCGCTGGTGCGTGCTTTTCGACAACCAGCCGTTTCGAAATGCACGCTCGATCCCCGGGGACCTAGCCCTCCTCGAAACCATCCGGAGGGGCATCGTCCATCGTCATGGTGGCGCCTTGCTGTCGACGCTGACGTTCAAGTTCGACCTCGCCCGGTCGACGATGGTCCAGCATGTCATCAATCGCCCGCCCCAACCCCAAAGAGGCGCCCGGTACGTTCTTGAAGGTCTTGAAGCCACTCCGGGTCCGGTGCGTGATATCCGCGGCCCCCATAATGATCAGTTCCAGCAGGTCCTTGGTTTCCCGCTTCAGCCCGCGAGCAAAAATGGGATCCCGCGTGCTGCTCTGCAAGAACTTCCGTTCGTAGACGTACGACTCATCGATTTCAACGCGATTAAACAGCCAGGCCCAGAGGACTTCGGCCACGATGAGAATCCCGAACACATAGGCGGCGACAATGTAGAAGCCGGGCTCCACGCCCGCATTGAGCGATTTGACGTGATTGACCACCCCGCCCAAAACATTCCACTCCCATTCCAAATTCGCCACGTATGCCAAGCTCAACACCGCTATCACGCAGACGACCAATACTGAACCTTTCAGAATGTCGAAATTGTAAATCACGGTGAAAAAACAAAAGGCCAATAGCAAGAACCAGATGAACAGCGGCCATCCAGGCGAGAACACACCGCTTTTGACCACGACATAAAGGATCACACTCCCCCACACCATGGGATGCAAGTAGATCGAATCTCCGTACCACACGAAGCGAATACTGTAGATGCGATCCCGGTCACGCAACACTCGGCCGAACACATAAGAGAACCAATGCTCCCATGTCCAACGGCCCAGTGCCGCCAACGGCCAAAGGATGATTTTGAGGGGCAATAGCAAAAGCCGCCAGTCAAAACCGGACTCGTTTTTCCGTTGATTCATTGTCGTTTCTCCTGGCCCGTGACCACTCGTTTCACCTTGGCTGGTTCGCTTTGATCCACCACGTAGAACGCCCCGCCCCGGGGCACGTCAACATTCACGCGACCACAATCGGGAATCGTGATTTCCACGTTCGTACGATCGGCCAGGGGGGAATGAGCATACACGAGCCATTGGCGATTACTTCCTTCGCCGCGCAGCAACGCCAAACTGAAGACGGGTATGTTCGTTGTCTGCTCCCAAGGTCGCGGGGGATCGAGGCTTGTGTCCAGAAGATACCAACGGGGGAGGTCGCGGTATTTCGCCGGTATGTCGGTTTGATACGGGTGCCGATGAGCTTTGTTGGGGACAAGTCGCCCGTGCCGCCAGAATTCTCGCAGCGTCGCGTTGCCCCAAACGCGATCCACCGCCTTGACCGTCTCCATCCAATAAGGTTTCACGGGGGCCAGGGGCGTCGCGTGACCACGAAACTCGCGCACGGCTCGCGGCCGCAAGAGCCACATGCCAAACTGAATCCACCCCGAGACACGTTCGGGGGGATACGTTTGCCCGTCAGCAAGGTAACGAAGTGCCTTTGACTTTTTTTGGAGCGTTTCGTCGATGTGCTGGCGTTCCTCTTCGGACAGTCCCGCGCTGGAACGTTCCACCAGTTGTGCCGGCGTCCGAGCCCCTACCCCTTCCATCCAGCTATCCACTTCGTTGCCATCCCACGTGGAGATTTCAAACCAAAAGTCCGGATTGACCCGCCACGCTTCGTCGAGCATGAAGACCCAATTCATCGATTGGACTTGGGTCGAGAATACCCAGTGGTCGCGGTTCTGGTTCCAATTGTGGGTATAGTATGATGGACTACCGCCCTGCCAAAAATACCAGTTCGGGGAGGTCCATTCGTCGGTGATCAATGAATATACTTTCCAACCGTCCCAGCGGCCGAAATGAGACGGACCGAACGCTCCGTAGCCCACGAAGCGCGCGGTTCGTTGCCACGCCTTGCTCGCCAGAGCATCGCGCAGAGCACTGAACATCACGGAATAACGTTTTATCCAGCCTTGCGCGACTACTTTGCGTCGGAATTCGTCGTCCTGCCCCCTTCCGTACCGCTCTAGATACCGCTTTGAGATTTCCTCCAACGGCCCCTGTTTCGACCACCGCAAATCGGGCGGCTCGTTGTTCGACACGAAAAGCACTCGGGGCGGCTTCGGGTACAATTCCTGGACGCGTTTCATCGCCGGCGTGTCGACGTATGCCTGGGCTGGGTCCTTCCAGGGCTCGAGAGGCCCAAAGGGGCTCAGCCGAGGCACTCGCGTGCCGTCAGGGGAAATGACTCCCGCCCACTCGGATTCCGGCCCGTCGCGATAATCCTTCTTGACAAGCATCGCGTTCCACTGCGTGCCGCGGATCGAAATCGGTAACTCCAGCCGCGAACAATAGGTTAAGAGCCTGTCATAATACGACTTGAACCGCTCACTGTCGGGATCTCCTTTCGGCCAGCTCATCCAGGGAAGAATATGATGTCCTTCCTGGATCAATCCGATCTGATGGTCCGGCTGGAAGGTGTCCGGAACGGTACCCACGTTCCAATGACTGGCCAATGGGAGTGGGCGCCCTTGAGCACCACGGGGCGGCAAGAGCGTCTCGCGACGGATTCTCCGCGCCACGTCGGCGGCCGCCTTCGTTGGCCGGTCGTCCGCCGCCGTGGCGGCAGGCAAAGTAAAGAAGGGTCCTCCCACGATCAACAGGGGCAAAACGCCAAAACGGATCGCATTCCGCAATTGGATGTGCCTGGAACGCCTTGAAAAAACCATGAAGAGTTCCCTCGCGAAAGGAATTTTACAGCCCGTAACAAAACCGGGCTCTCGCTTCCAAAATCCCTTGGATTATGGGAAAAATGCGTGGTTTTGTTATGGGTTCTTACAGCCCGTAAGACGTGGTTCCCGCTCCCAAAACTCCCTACGTGAAAGGAAACCTGACTGGTTTTGTTACGGCTTCTTGCACACGAAAAACCCCGTTTTACCGCCGCGTCTTGGTACAACTATCGTACCTCGGACTAAATGATCTGTCAGTTTGAATGATCTGTCAGTTTGAAGACCGCGACGCGGAGGTCCCGGGAAGCCGTTCATCCGATTCAATTCGACCGTCCCGAACACGGACGAGTCGGCGAGCCTTCTCCGCGACCTCAATATCATGCGTGACCATCACAATCGTCCTGCCCTGCCGCTCGTGGAGCGCCCTGAACAGGTCCAGGATTTCGCCGCCGGTCCGTGAATCCAAATTGCCCGTCGGTTCATCAGCCAAGAGCACGGCCGGCTCGTTGGCCAGTGCCCGGGCGATGGCCACCCGTTGCCGTTCCCCGACCGATAGATGCATTGGGAGCTGCGTGGCCCGCGGACTCATTCCCACCGTCTCCAGGAGTTCAAACGCTCTCCGACTCCGCTCCGCCGCCTCCCAGGAACATTCAAACATCGGAAGCTGCACGTTCTCGGCCGCCGTGAGGTTGGGAAGCAAATAGAACGACTGGAATACAAACCCGATTTCCTTGGACCGAATCCGGTCCAGCGAGTCCACTTCGGACAGGCTGACGCCTTCGAACAGTACCTCTCCGCTGGTCGGAACGTCCAGGGCGCCGAGCATGTGCAGCAATGTCGATTTTCCGCTGCCGCTCGGTCCCATAATCGCCACGAACTCGCCGTGCTCGATTCCGAGGTCGATGCCAGCTAACGCCGTCACCGCGCCGTCCGCGTAGACCATGGTCAACTGACGGGTTTCCAATAGAGGAAAAGTCTTGGATTCGATGTTGGACATGGGATCCTGCGCGCTTTGGCTTGGATATACCGGTCGCGGATGACTTTCTCCGCCGCGAGTCCGACCAACGGGAGGACGGCTTGCGCCGGGCGGCTTTCCACCCGGACAAATCCAACCGCCTGAAATATACCGGTCGCGGATGACTTTCTCCGCCGCGAGTCCGACCAACGGGAGGACGGCTTGCG
>JBNJEM010000292.1:0-9466 GCA_051745935.1 Planctomycetota bacterium | reverse complement strand
GTGAGATCTGCGGACACCAGATCAAGTACGATTTCGTACTTGAAAAGACGGGCCTGGAGACCCGTCCTACATATACTGTTTGCAACGTTAGGGTAGATCACGTAGCCAGTACCGGCAGAGTAGCCGTTCACGGATGCCGCTACACGGCCTGGACACGGAGCGAGCATGGGTGCCACGGGCTTGGCCCGTGGTCCGTTACGTTCCACGCTACCGATGGCGAGGAGTGGTGTGCCTGCCCGGTTTGTAGCGGCGAGCGTGAGCTACGACGGGACAAGCCCGTGGCATTTGCACCTCGAGAAGCCTTCGTTCAAGATGTGCAGCGGAAGTGCGAACGTCCGCGGATACCAGTCTCTTGCTCGTGAACGGTTAGCCGGCAGAGAGCCGGTCGCGGAATCTCGCAGCCGGCGAGCAAGCACCACCGCCCATAATCCGGTCAAACATTACGAATCATTCAAACGAAACCATCCGTCTCCCCAAGCCCTAGAATCCCCCATGAATTTCGTCTGGAGATCCACGTTTTGGTCGCCACAAAGCTCGCTTCCGATTGGTGCTCCAATTAGAATAAGGGATTATGAGCGAGACCAGACGATACCAACCACTTCTGTTGACGATCTATCAGCAGTACCTGAAAGACAACGATCCGGTCGACTTCGTGCGAGCGGTTTCCAAACGCTACACGCAGGGCACATTGGAACGACTGGTGTTGGATCCCGATTGCGGCACGCGACGGGCGGCGGTCCTCGCGTTGGGGTTTGTCGGTGACTACCGGGTAAACCACACGGTCGGGCAGGCGATGCAGGACGAGGACCACACGGTTCGCGTGTTGGCCGAGAAGGCATGTCGAGCCGTGTGGCATCGCGCTGGGGACCAAGTTCAACGGCGCGAGCTAGCCGATGCCGTGCGCCTCAACGCCATCAAGCAGTACGAGGCTGCAATCAAAAAGGCCTCGGCGGTGTTGGACCGCGCGCCGGGATTCGCCGAGGCGTGGTACCAACGGGGAAGTGCCTGGTTTCAACTCAAGGACCGCCGGCGGGCCATTCAAGACTGGCACCAGGCTCTGGAGCTCAATCCGTATCACTTCGTGGCGGCCATTGCCATGGGGGACGCCTATCTGCAGCTGGGAAACCCCGCGTCCGCGCTCGATGCATTTCGGCGGGCTCTCCGTTTGAATCCCGATTTGACGAGAGTGCGATCCCAGATCGCGAAACTCAAGGACGAAATCGAGGAAGAATAGCGGCGGGTTGGCGCGCGCTGCAACGGGCGTGAACAAGCAATGGCGGTAGCCGTTCACGGGCGCCGCGTTACACGGCGTGGACCCAGAAGCCCGCATGGATGCCACGGGCTTGTCCCGTGGTGGTTCACGCTCGCCGCTACAAACCTTCAGACACACCACGCCTGGCCGTCGGTAGCGTGAAACGTAACGGACCACGGGACAAGCCCGTGGCATTTGCACCTTGAACAGCCTTCCTTCAAGATGTGCAACGTCCGCGGATATTCGTCTCTTGCCCCTGAACGGTTACGGTGAAAGAACAAGGCAAAACACGCCCTCTTCTAGCGGTTCACCACTGTTCATCGTATTTCGTCCACAGCATGTCCCCCAGGTTCCAATAGGCTTGGGTCGCTTCCCGGCACGCTTCGGTCGTGGCGCGAGTGAGGAACTGGCGGGCCTTTTTTCGATTCTTCTTCAACAGCTCGGTGGCGGTCTCCGCGACTTGGGACTGCCGAGCCAAGAATTTTTCCTGGAGCGGATCGCGCACGTCCGCCACGTCACGGCGCATGTCGCCCCAGCGTTGCGCGGCAAGCGTCGAGGCGCGGTTGAACGCCCACCATGCCGCGCGGCGACTGAACCCTGTGCTTCTGCCATCGGTCCTGTAATCTCGGGGCAAACGGGAAACGCCGGCATATATCGGCACGTAGGTGGTCATGGCCGGGTTGCCGTAGCCAAACCAAACCACACCGCCAACCGCGTCGGGAAGCCATGATCTTGATTGCGTGACGGTCGCGTACATGCAATACCAACGGGCGAGATGGCGCTCCCCCAGCTCTCCCCAACCGCCGTTGATGTCAAACAACTCATTCATATCGTAAGGCATGAAAGGGTTGGCCAAAGGACTCTTGACCGTTTTTCCCTCCTCGTTGGTCACGGTCATGTTCTTCGTCGTATCGAATTCGGTACCTTCGTAAGTATCGCGAAACAACTCCATGATCCGCTTCGGACCCACCGCCTCGTCCGGCTTCACCGAAAAGGGAAAAACGTTCGCGTTGGGGTTCAAATCAAGCGAGGGGGCCAGCAACGACAGTACCCGCCATTCGCGTCGCGTGCACGCAAAACTGTAACGGCCCTCCGGGTTGTATGCTTCGTAAAAGCGGAATGGTTCGCCACTGTTTGGGTCCCAATAGCCGTTCTCCCGCGCCACGTTGCGAACATTCTTCGAAGCCCGGAAAGCGTCTGTATCGGACAAGTCCAGTTCGCCGATCCGAGCGGCGTTGGCCACGACCGAGACATGGTCATCGGGAATTCGCCGCGCCGCCCAGACCGCTCCGATCTCCCCCTTGCCGGGCCCCACGATCTCCAACAGCCACACTTCCCTGGGGTCGGCAATCGTCAAGGCCTCTCCATGATCGCACCATCCGTGTTTTCCGAGCAGCCGGCCGGCAACAGCAATCGCCTCACGGGCGGTGCTGGCCCGTTCCAAGATCAATCGCGTCAGCATTTCACAATCGATCAACCCCTCCTCGCTGACCAACTCATCCCGGCCTCCAAAGGTCGACTCTCCAATGGCCAGCTGCTTCTGATTCATGCAAGCATAAGCTGGGGCAATATAGCCGAAGGTGTTCTCAAGCTGGGGAATTCTTCCGGTGGGGGTCCGCCCGTAACGAGGCATCGGTCCCGCGTCATCATCACACCGCTTTGTAAGGGCTCGCTGGGAACCACTCTTGTGCTCTTGGGCTGGAACAACCATCACGTTCGATCCGGTTCGGTGACTATCGCATGTATGCGACGTCATGACCGAGCCATCGGTGGAGGCCTGGCGGCCGACCATGATCGACGTACACGCAGAGCCCTCGGGCGGGAACACAACACAAGAAATAGCCGCGAACGCGTGGAAAACAAATGTCTTGTGCTGCATCACGGGGAAAGCTCCTCGATTTCTCCCATTGGTCTACCCACTTGCCACCGGTAACAAAACGAATTCTCGCTTGATACCGCTGTCGGTTGACATCCGCGAGCCCTCACTGCAAGGGAACAGGCTAACACCATCGCCTTGCGAGAGTGAAGAACCGGTTGAATCTTTTCCGAAAACTCGCTCCAATCGCACTATAGCATAGCATAGCTTGGCTTAGGAAACACGAAAGGAGACTTGGTGAATTCGCCAAATGTTCATCGCGTTGGAATACTGGGGTTTGGGTTCATTGGCAAGGTACACGCGTACGCGTATCAAACGCTTCCCTTCTTCTACGATCCCGTACCGTTGGCCACTCGCATTACGCACGTTGTCACGAGCCGGAGGGAGACGGCGGAACAAGCTCAACGGGTGGTTGGCGCGGCGCATGGTGGTACCGATCATCGCGACGTGACCGAAAACCCCGAAGTCGACATTGTTCATGTCTGCACGCCGAATCATCTGCACAAAGACGCGCTGGTCTCGGCACTCAGGCACGGAAAGCACGTCTATTGCGACAAACCGCTGGTGGCCCAATGGTCGGAAGTGGAAGAGGTTTTGCTGGCCCTTCAGGGCCATCAAGGCACGACGCAGATGACGTTTCAAAACCGGTTTTTCCCGGCCATTCTATGCGCTCGCCAACTGGTGGAGGACGGCGGGCTAGGAGAGATCTTGGGATTTCGCGCCACCTATCTTCATAGCGGAAGCGTCGATCCCGATGCGCCGTTGAAATGGAAACTAACTGCTCGGGCGGGAGGCGGCGTCATCGCCGACCTCGGTTCACACGTCCTGGATCTGGTGGAACATCTTGCCGGTCCAGTCGAGAGTCTGACGGCAACCACTCACATCGCCCATGCTGACCGGCCGACGCTAACCGATCCGTCAACTCGCGTTCCGGTCGACGCCGAGGACTCGGTGGTCATGCTCGCCCGACTGCCATCGGGGGCCGTGGGCACGTTGGAAGCGACGAAGATCGCCACGGGCAGCGAGGACGAGCTGAGATGCGAAATCGAGGGCTCGCGTGGCGGATTGCGGTTTAATCTGATGGATCCGCATCATCTGGATTACTACGACATGAGCGCCCACGTTAATCCATCCAATCCCGTCAGGGGCTGGACTCGCCTCAATACGGGACAAAGGTATGAGCTTCCGGCGACCCGTTTTCCGAGCCCGAAGGCGCCGATTGGTTGGATCCGAGCCCACGTGGCATGCCTGGCCAATTTCCTGCAAGCGGTGGCCAATCGGCGGCCCGCGGCCCCCGATCTGCGGCAGGGGGTTCGCGTTCAGCGACTCATGGAAGCCGCCCACCGCGCCGCCGCCCGCCAGCAATGGGTGGATTGCACGGGTCACTGATTATGCACCACTGACACATCAAGAATCCGCGCCATCAGCGGCGCCACTACCGCCCCCGCCAAGGAATCACTCAAGAACAACTTCCGCAATTCAACGCACCTCCATGTCATCCGGCACGCTGGCTCCGCTCGCGATCCGCGTTTCCCGTAGAAGCAACGCGCCTTGCCGCTCGCTCAGGAAAGTGCCACCCTCCGAAAGAAAAGGCGGAAGTTAATCTTGAGCCGTTCCTAACTGAACTCACCGCGGATGTACTGTTTGGTGTGATCCCGCCGGGGATCCTCGAACAGTTGGCGGGTGTTGCCGAATTCGACCAGATACCCCGTGCGGCTGCCTTGGGTGGTGTCCACGTAGAGGAATCCGGTGTGATCAGCGACCCGTTCCGCTTGCTGAAGGTTATGAGTCACGATACCGATGGTATAGTCTTTCTTCAAATCCAGCATCAACTCTTCGATTTTTCGCGTGGCGATCGGGTCGAGGGCGGAACAGGGTTCATCCATCAGCAACACGGCTGGTTCCGTGGCGATGGCGCGAGCGATGCAGAGCCGCTGTTGCTGGCCGCCGGACAATGAAAGCGCGCTTTTATGCAAGTTGTCTTTCACTTCATCCCACAGCGCGGCGGCCCGCAAAGCTTTCTCCACCTGCTCGCCCTTGTTGCCGTGAAATCTGTTGAGTTTCAAGCCGAACGCCACATTCTTGAAAACGCTCATGGCAAACGGATTCGGTTGCTGGAAGACCATCCCAATGTGCCGTCGTACGGCGACCGGATCGATCGACCGATGATAGATGTCGCGTCCCATGAAACAAACGGATCCTTCGAGCCGGAATCCGCGGATCAGGTCATTCATGCGGTTGAGCGATCGCAACACGGTACTCTTTCCGCACCCCGACGGGCCAATGAACGCCGTAATCGACCCTTTTGCAATCGGGAATCTCGTGTCGCGGACAGCCATGAAGTCCCCATAGAAGAGTTGCCTGATATCGCAATCGATAACAGGCGGTTGCCCGTTGTCTTCGAGGAGATCCGCGTTGCCCATTTCAGGTACCATCACTCTTCCTCTCGTTTCAATCACGCACGGCATGGCGCGAGAACACTTGCCCGGCCAGATTCGCGGCCAAGACGATGAGGACCAGAACCAGCGCCGCCGCCCAGGCCAGATCCTTTTGGTTTTCAAAGGGGACGCCCGAGAAGTTGTAGATCAACACGGCCAGCGAAGCCGTGGGCTGCATTAAATCCAACTTGCCGTTGGTCATGATCCAGTAGTTGGAAAACAAGGCCGTAAACAGCAGAGGAGCCGTTTCCCCCGCCGCCCGAGCCACCGCCAGCATGATACCGGTCATGATCCCGGGCATGGCGGTCGGAAGCATGACGCGACAGACCGTCTGGCTCTGCGTCGCGCCCATCCCAATCGCTGCTTCCCGCATCCGGCGAGGCACCGTCCTGATCGCTTCCTCCGCCGTCAACATGATCGTGGGCAGCATTAGCACGGCCAACGCCACGCCCCCGGCCACGGAAGAAGGCGTTTTCGTCGTGGCCACCAGGATGCCATAGACAAAAACCCCGGCGAGAATCGAGGGAAATCCCGTCAAGACCTTGGCGCAAAACCGAACAATGCCGGCGACACGCGATTCAGGCCCGATTTCCGCCAGAAAAATCGCCGATAAGATTCCGGATGGAACCGTAATCAAAACGCCAATTCCGACCATTACCAACGTGCCCACGATGGCGTTGCCAAACCCGCCTCCCTCTTCGAAAGCCGTTGGCGGCAACGCGGTCAAGGCCTCCCACGATAAATGCCGCCCGCCCCGTACGCACAGCATATAGAGCACCGAAAACAGCGGAATCACCGCCATAAAGGCGAGCAGGGCGGTCAGCCCGGACATGGCCACGCTAAACACGGTACTAGGCCGACGGAAACTACGTTCCAATTGGATATGATCGCCTCCCTTTTCGCCGAAAGGAGACGTTGAACAAGCCCCGCCCTTGGACCGGCCCATCATGACTCATCCCCCTTTCCCACGGAGGTGGCTCGCCGCACGACCCAAGCCCCAACCATATTCACTAACAGTGTAATGGCAAGCAGCACCAGCGCGGCATACATCAACACCGGCACATCCGACTCGGTCGCTTCGCCAAAATTATTGGCCAGCAGGGCCGCCAAGGTATTGGTGGGCTCAAACAGAGACCAACTGATCTTATTCGCATTTCCCGCCAGCATGGCCAACGCCATCGTTTCTCCCAACGCGCGTCCAAACGCGAGAATAAGCGCTCCAAAAACGCCTTCCGAGGCGGTCGGAATGATCACGGCCAGAAGCGTTTCCCAGCGAGTCGCCCCTAACCCGTAAGACGCCTCGCGCAGCCGACCGGGAACGGCGACCAGCGCGTCGCGGCTGATCGCCGAAACCGTCGGCAGAATCATGATCGATAGCACGATCGCGGCCGGCAGCAGGCCCGGTCCCGCCAGCGACGTGCTAAAGAACGGGATTTCCCCGAAGTGTTCATGCAACCAATCGCACCCCGGGCGGATCAAGGGAATGACAAGCACCAATCCCCAAATTCCGTATACCACGCTCGGTATCGCCGCCAACAGTTCAACGAGATTCTTCAAGAGATGTTCCACCGCGTCCGGAAGCCGGCTCCAAAACGGGTGAAACTGCAAACCACACTTATCCAACACCCAAAACAGAAAGCCGGAAAGCATTCGCTCGCTCAAAAAAATCGCCACGGAAATGCCGAACACCCCCCCTCCGATCAAAGCCAAGACCGAACTGTAGAGCGTACCACAAATCTGCGGCAAAATGCCGTACTCACCCGTGTTGGGATCCCACGTCTCCTCCCCCAAGAATTGAATCCCATGCTCCGCGATCGCCTCCCGCGCTCTCCACGTAATCGTGCCAATTACAAGAAACACGAACAGGATGGTCAGCCATGCGAATGCCATGGCCGCGAACCGAAAGCTCGCATTGGCAAGCCTTTCGCGTCTCGTGGGAGGACGGGATATCGCGGTCAAGCGGGACATCGCGGACTCAACTACCAAGCGGGCGCCGCCTGGAAAAAGCGTACGGATTTGCCCCCTTGCAGGAGGCCGGCGTTTCGGTAACTTTTTAGCGAACTCAAGTAAGGCTCTTCCAGGCAATGAGGGTTGGACAACCGGCCCTGTGGAGCGAGCAGGCCGCCGTCCGCTGTCATGATCCTTGCCGGTCCAACGCGCGAGCGAGCGGACTCTGGCCTTGCGGTTAAACAGGGTACGTCATAAGGGATTTCTGATCACGAAGCTAGGATTCTACTTCAGACGGCCAAAGTGTTACGCGTTTCGAGATTCTACCACCTTCACCCACCGTGACCAGCAGGGGACGATCTGAAACGACCATTTCACCACGAAAAGTCCCGAGACTCTAACCGCCCCCTGGAGGTGTTCCGCGTCCAAGGCGCTTCGAGAGCGGAAGCCAAGTTTTGACACCGGCTCTAAAACGCCCTCGGCCACGGGCGCGAATCGTCGCGACATGCTTCAGCGCGCGGCGGCTCTAACTCCCAATGTTGGTCATGGCGGCACGCACCTTCTCGACCACGCTGGAAGGGAGCGGAATATAGCCCAGAGACTCGCTGTCGTGCTGCTGCTCGTCCGCGAGACAGAATTCAATGACATCCTTCAGAATCTCCGCCTTCCGCGAATCCTCATATTCCTTGTAACAGAGCAACCAGGTATACGTGACGATCGGATACGATTCGGCGCCAGCCGGATCGGGCGCCCATGCAATCAAGTCCTCGGGCATCTCGATTGCAGCCAATGCGGCCCGCGCGGACTGGATGGATGGCTTAATGTAGTTGCCAGCTTTGTTTTCCAACGTGACCATGTTCAGATTCGACTTAATGGCGTATCCAAACTCAATGTATCCAATGGAGCCGGGGGTTGTCGCCAGTGTCTGCGTCACGCCCTCGTTTCCCCGACCGCCCACGCCCACCGGCCAATTCGGCTTCTTGTGTGTCCCGGGACTTTCCGCGAATTCACCGCTCACGGCACTCAAGTGTTTGGTGAACACAAACGTCGTGCCGCTACTGTCAGACCGCACGATCACGTTGATGTCCCTGTCGGGAAGTGTTACCCCCTCGTTGCACGCGGCAATCAACGGGTCATTCCATTTCGTCACCTTGCCAAGGAAGATGCTCGTGTAGGCCTCTCGAGATAGCTTAAGATCAGTAACGCCCTCAAGGTTGTAGGCCAGCACGACCGAACCCGCCGTCATGGGCAACAACTGAACCCCACGTTCCACCTCCTCGATTTCCTCCGGCTGCATGGCCGCGTCGCTGGCGCCAAAGTCAACGGTCTCCTCCATGATCATATTGACACCAGTACCACTACCAACTGACTGGTAGTCGATTTGAACATTCTCATGTTCTTGTGAGTATTTCTTGAACCAGCTCGCATACAGCGGTGCCGGAAAACTCGCTCCAGCCCCCTGCAGCTTCACGAACCCACCATCACCGTCGCCCACTTCGCCTTTCCCTGTACCGCGCCGGCCACAACCACACACCAGCACGGCCACCAGACATACAGACACAACAACTCCCCGCATGCGTAGGTTCATCCCGGCTCTCCCATCATGATTTCAAGTCTTGCCATCAACGCGTCCCGTCCGCTCCAGTCACTTCACACGAAAAAGCTCACGAAGCCGAGTACGGCCCGTGTCTAAAATAGCCAGTGGTTCGGCAGTGAACAACCCGGCACGGTTGCATCCGGAGAATGCAAACCGTTTTCTAACAATTGGGTAGCAAAACCCTCACAAAACAGGCTCTGCCGTGGCGAAAGCTCCGCCGCCACGCAGCCAGCGTGGCGGGACGTGCGGCAAGCGTGGAAATAAATCAGCCTGAAACATCGCCCTGCCCCACCCCCTCGTCTGATCCTGCTACCCCGACCCACCAGCGCGGCACCGGCTCGCGTGACTAAACCGTT
>JBNJEM010000291.1:0-9477 GCA_051745935.1 Planctomycetota bacterium | reverse complement strand
CTGACCGCCGAGCACCTCGGTGCCCGCGTCCCGAACCAATTCAACCTCCGTGCCGTCCGGGCCCACCAGGAACACCCGCAAGTCCGGCGACCACTCGTGCGCCATGTCCAGTTCCACACCCACGTCCCGGATCAACACGTCCTCGTTGACTGTAATTCGCGACACTGTCGTCTCATTGTCACGAATCGGCGTGGAAACCGGGTTTCCATCGGCGTCGTATTGAACCGGGCTCTCATATGAATGAAACCCTGCTTCCTGGAACAAGGGATCGTCACTGGAAGTCGGCGGCTGGGGATCGGGCGTGCCAATCTGTAAATGCAACGTGTTCCCGGAAAGATCGTTGGGGAAAACGAGCGTCGCTTGATTGCTCTCGGCGACGTAGTTCACTTGGTCGGGGACCAGCACGTCGCCGGTCACTTCGTCCGTTAGCTGATAAATGTCTGGATCACCTGCAACGGCCGGATTGACCGGATGGCTGTTGAAATCAACACGCACCTCGTCCGTTTTTTGTGTCAATTCGCCGGTATCGGGATCCAGGACCATCGGCTGAGGCGTCACCGTAATCGCCTCGATGCCTTGATCCATCGTGAATTCCAGGTTGTAGGTGTTGCCTTCGTTAAACGAGTCCCCCGACTCGCTGGTGACCGATCCGCCGATTTGGATCCCATACGCCCCGTCCGGCACTGTCTCCGCGAATCTCAGAAGCACCTCGTTGGTCGAGTCGCCCAGGAATCCCGCATACTCGGGTTCGACCGTTACGTCGTCCCCGGTGCCCACCTCCTGATCGTCCCCCGCTCCGTTGAGTTCGAAGCCACCCTCGATCGTGCTTTCTTTGATCGTGTCATCGGCGTCGAACCGAAAGACCAGGTCTTGGAACGTCTCATCTCGCACGTCGCCGTCGGCGATCGGACGGCCCCCCGCTTCAATCTCCGCAAGCTCGGGAGCGCCCGCTAACAGGCGTCGCGCTTCCAGGCATTCCATACGCAGGTTCCTTTGGGCCCGCATTTGCTGCAGTTCGCGATGGCGGGCCCGCCGTCTCTCACTGCTGCGTCGTCTTGCCGCGGCGTTCCGGAACAAGGAAGAATTGCGTTTGGTCATGAGGTGGCCTCAAAATATGCGAAGATTACGAACTATGAATCAAAAAATCACCAGGGCTTAAACCCTGGTCGCCTTGTAGCATTTCGGTGGTAACGCGCCGAAACCGCTGATCCCACTCACTGCCGCCGATCCACTGAGTGTGACTGGCTAAAAATGCAGCCAAACACTCGGCATTTCGGGCGAGCGACGGCCACGCGTCTCGGTCTGACGCAAGCGACTCATGTCTCCCACTTTGCCGATTTGCGCTGAAATACGCAGTTATGGCAATGAAAACGATTATAACGGCCCCCGAAGACACTGCAAATATTCTGGACGGAAATTTCCTAACTTTCCTAGGCTCGCTGGGCTAACACCTCGTCTCGAAAGGACGATTTGGCGTTTGATTCCCCCTCTATAGAGCTGTCCGGTAAAGTGATTGAAGAGCGCGTTCCAACATCACTCCAACATCAGATGCCCCCGCATCCGCGCGACGGAGACTCACCACCAACCTACACATGTTGGCACGAACGCCCCAGATATACCGGTCGCGGATGACCTTCTCCGCCGTGAGTCCGACCAACGGGAGGACGGCTTGCGTGGGGGGCTTTCCACCCGGAAAAATTCAACCGCCTGAAATATACCGGTCGCGGATGACCTTCTCCGCCGTGAGTCCGACCGACGGGAGGACGGCTTGCGTGGGGGGGCGGGCCAGCGTTTTTCGAAGGGTGCCCCCGGCCCCGAATTTTTATTTGCATTTGGCGCTTTAGCGCGTTAGCATCACAGCCATGAGACGTGGTCCGCGTCCGCATCTTGCGTGGATGCCATGCCTTGGATGTTCGCGAATCCGCGCGGACTGCTTGCCTTCCAAACACGAAGCACGTGCCCCTCGCTGGTTGCGTTTTGTCATGCCGAGCCAACCAAGGTGTTGGGGCGAGGTTCGTCCTTCCTGAAAAACTGCATACCATGGGTCGGAAGAAGAAACATTGCAACAAAGCCGTGGCTCGCGCCATCCCGCCTGCCGACTGGCTACCCCCGGAATCCAGCCCCAGCCGCTACTACAGTCAACTTGTATTCACGGATGTGGAAGGTGGCTGCGGTCCGCTGTGCATTGTGGGGCGCGAGCTGCAACTGGTGTGGTACGACTCGGAGAAGGATCGGGACCGGGAAAAAAATGGAAAGCTCATCGCGGTCCTCGAATTCCAGGACTGCTGGTCATGCTTGGAGCCCGGGGGGGAGCGGTACCACTTCGCGGGTCTGCTGATGGAAGAGGTTAGCGGCGAGTACCGCCGGTGGCTTGGCAACCAACAGCACCAGGGCCGATCATTCGCGGAAGACACGGACGTGCTCGAGACGCGGGTGCGGTTTTCCGTGATGGGGCGAAACACCCTGGAGGGAAGCCCGGGCGCGTTTGAGCCGGCGGGTCAACCGTTTTTTCTCGAGGACCCGTCGGTTGAAACGCTGAGCAGTCCACAACTTGACATGCTGTTTGACGTGATGAGTTTCTTGTATCAGAGCATTCCCGCCATGAAACTCATGGCGGACCTGCGGGCGCAACAGGACGCCAAGCTTGCTAAGTAACTCAAACTGTAAGCGTCGCGTCTCGACTAGCTGGTAAAGCCCGGCTTTCGGGGTCTTTTCGACCCTGACTGTCCCGTCACGGGTTCAGATTCTACCCCCCTGGAGACGACCTGAAACCAGGGCTTTTCCAGCGTCTGAGCCGTTCGCAGGGCCCGACACGCTTACACTTTGAATCAACATACCGGTCGCGGATGAGTCTCTCCGCCGCGAGTCCGACCAACGGGAGGACGGCTTGCGTCGGGCAGCTTTCCACCCGGAAAAATCCAACCGCCTGAAATACAACGGGGGCGGCCTCGCGCTCGGTCATTTGACAAGCGGCATGCGAGCGAGTTTCTTCAAGAAGGCGTTGTTCTTCTTCGTGTCCTCAATGCAGTCGGTCGTACTGCCGTGCCGGGTCTCGTAGATGTACCAGCCGTCGTACTTGATCTGGTTGAGCGCGCGAAACGCGGCGGGCCAGTCGATGGGGCCGGGTTCTTCAAGCAATCGGTCCCCATTCTTTACGTGGACCATGCAAATTCGCTCTTTGCCAAGCAATTTCACGCCGGGTATGGCCTGGTCCCCGTGGCCGTAATGGGCCATGTTATGGAGGTCGTAATAGACACTCACCGCCGCGTGATCGACCAGGTCGACCAGCTTTTTGTTATCGGCGGGGCTGAGCGAGTTTTCCAGTCCCATGACGACGCCCGCGTCCGCCGCGTGCTTGGCTGTCCTTTGTAACATGTCGACCACGGGACCGTATGACTGTTCGTCGCTCATGTCGGGGGCGTCTTGTCGGAAAAACGCCAGCAGGATGACGCGCGACCCGAGCAGTTCCGCCGCACGGATTGAGCGGATCACGCTCTCGGCGGCCCCTTTGTCCTGGATCCGCACGCCCCGATCCCAGACGCCGGCCAGCGAGGGGATGTGGAGGCCCCAACGATGCGCTTCACGTTTATATCGGCGCACGGCATCCCAATCACGGAGATTCGGATTACCACCGGTCGCTTGAAGTTCCACTCCCTGAATGTCGGGAATGCCAGCCGCTGTCCGGATGACACCGAAATCGCCGACCATCCGCATACTGGCCGCTCGGATGCCCAGCTTCAACGGCACTCGTTGCTCTCCGCCCATGTCGGGCGAGCCGGTCGCGGCGATGGAACCACGGCTACCCGCCGCCGCCGCGCCCAGGGTTGCGGCTGCCGAGCCCTGGAGGAACGTTCGCCGTGAGAAGAATTGTCGCGGATGCCGTGTGTCGTTCATGCTCATCTCCGTCAACTCCCTGGCTGAGGCTGCTTGACATAGGTACTACAGGTGAACGCGCCGCTGCCACTTCGGCTCGCGGCCTGGATGGCCCGCGCGGACGACGATTTCAACCGCGGCCCAGTAACGAGCGGTGGCCGAATCAGTCTCTCAAACTTTCAGGCTCTCAAACTTTCAGTCTCTCAAACTTTCAGTCTCTCAAACTTACCGAGATTGGCGCGGCGCCGCGCGCTGAAGGGTTTTCGTTCGGCCACGCCCAACCCCCTCATCCCTTCAAGGACGATTCATCATGCAGCGCCGCGATAACACCATCCAGGCATGATTGTAACAAAGATGCCGCGACGTTTCGAAGGCCTTCCTGGCAATGGGACTTGCCGGCCTCGACCACCGCGCCGTCCCTCTGCCCCGCTGGACCGCCCCAAGACTCCGTCCCGGGGTGAAACCGCCCACCAGTCCGACGGGTCGTCAACAAACAAACGTGGCGTCCGGAACCAGCCTCGGGGGCTTCCGAGGACGACATTCAATTGTATCCTGGACACGTTCGGCATACATTCGACGTGGGCGTCGCGGAAGAGGGCGTGGAGGCCGCCCGCGCGCCGGCCGCAGTCGGCCACGCTGACAAACAGTGCGCGCTTGACCAGGCCGTGAAAACCTGCTCAGTTAAAGGTTTGAAGTGAGCCGAGAAGGACTCCCCCTCTTCGGTGCCGCTGACGGACGGGACGGTTGTCCGAGGGCATCCGATGGAAACCCGGCGCATACTTCAGGCGGTCGGATGTGTCCGGGTGGGGAGTTGCCCGACGCAGCCCGTCCTCTCGTTGGTCGAACTCACGGCGGACAAAGTCATCTGCGGCCGGTATAAACCTTTGCGGCGGCGTTTCGCCCCCGACTGGTCGGCTACCATGGCGGGGTGGAATCCGCCGAGCCAGTTCACGGCAGTATGCTGCTGGGCGACGGCGCGCAACGCAACGGAGATACCAAGACCAATGGACGATATGTGGGGACGATATCTCATGGCCCTGGATAATGTCTCGGAACGTTTGGAACGAATCACACGTGCGCTGGACCAGGCAGGTGTTTGTTACGCGTTCATAGGCGGGCAGGCGGTTGCCCTGTGGGTCGCCACGGTGGATCCCTCCGCGGTCCGCACGACAAAGGATATTGATCTATTGTTGGATCGGGCGGCGCTTCCGACTGCCCGGGAAGCGGCGAGGTCGATCGGAATGGACTATATTTCAGGCGGTTGGATTTTTCCGGGTGGAAAGCTGCCCGACGCAAGCCGTCCTCCCGTTGGTCGGACTCGCGGCGGAGAAAGTCATCCGCGACGGGTATATTTCGAGACAATGGGCGGGGGCATGTTCATCGATCGAACCGCGCCTAACCCCCGTCATGGGGTCCATATTGTCTGGGCTGGCGAGAAGGTGCGGCCCGGGAACCCGGTGCCGGCTCCAACGTTGGACGAGCGCCAGACGCTCCCGGGCGGTCGCCACGTGGTATCACTTGGGAAACTGGTCGAGATGAAGCTGACCGCTTTTCGCGACCAGGATCGGGTCCACTTGCGCGACATGCTCGATGTCGGCCTGATCGATCGCTCGGTCACCCAACGCCTGCCGCGGTAACTGTCCGAGCGGCTCGGACAGCTCACGTAGCGGTTCCACATGGTCGCATGCCGGGTTAATCACTGAAGTGCCTGGCTCGCTCCATCTCTTCCCGTGTTGGCCGCTGGGCCTTCTGGAAGGCAATCGTTTGTTGCTCGGCTTTCTCCCATTGCCCCTCCCGGGCCGCGGCGATGATGGACTGGAATTCTCCATATTCCTCGTCGCTCATTTTACCCGCCGCATGGCGTTTTTCCACGATCGTCGCGTTCTTTTCCAGCCATTCCGCGTTTTGCGTGTTGACGGCGGTTCGCAACGAGGAAATCAGCGCTCGGTTCCGCGGCGCGGCCTGAGGCTTACCGCACCCTGGCAACGCCAAGAGGGCCAGCGCGACGGCGAACCAAACGCCCACGAACCGCGTTGTCCGATCCACATTCATGATCCGTTTCTCCGTGTATAGCGGTCGCGAATGACTTTGGCCGCCGCGAGTCCGACCAACGGGAGGACGGCTCGCGTCGAGCAGCTTTCCATCCGGACCAATCCGACCGCCTGAAGTACAACCATGGTTGACATCGGGGTTAGAACTCACCAACAACCTCGTCTCCAGCGCTACTCGACAGGGCGGCCCAGGTGAGTTGGTTAATCGTTTCCGATACGAAACGCACGCTCCCGTCGCCCAAGAGCACGTTACATCCCCCTGGATGTTCGGCATACATTTGGCACGGCGCGGCAACCGGGCTGTTGGGCGGGTGAATGACTGGTGGGTCGGCGTAACTGCAAGGGCCGCTATGACAGTTGACCAGGATGCCAGCCGGTTCGCAGTCTCCGAAAGCAAACCTCGGCTTGGGGCAAACGATAGCGCCGGGGACCACGCCCACCCAGGTTTTGTCACTGAGTACCGGATGATGCTCTCCCACAAAGACCGTACTGGATAACCCATCGGTTACATCCGCCATCCGCGTGGGTGAGTTCCGGTAAAGCGGTCCATCGGCGATACCCTCGTAGCTGTCGACGGTTAAAAGCCAGGGCTCGTTTTGTCCCGCGTTGACCACGTAACAGGAGCGACCGAAAGTTGCCAACGTGCCGCCCGCGCCATCCTTGACCGGCATTGGACCGCTGCTCCCCGTAGCCGACGGGCATAAGAAGCCGGAGAGTTGGGTTTCCGTGGCCGCCTGATTGGCCGGATCCCAGCAGGGAAGCCGGAAATCGATTGTGTCGTGAAGCGGCGCCTGCTCCAGGAACGGCAGAAGAAGCGTTCCCCATGCCCATCCCGGCCCGGCATCTCGAGTCGCCGCATCGGGCTCTCCGTGAACCCCACCCCCGCCAGGCTGAATCACATAAGATGGTGGAAAACACTTGTGCGTGTCATGGTAATTGTGGAAGGCCAGGCCGATCTGTTTCAGATTGTTGATGCATTGGGTCCGCCTCGCGCTTTCCCGCGCCGCCTGGACCGCCGGAAGCAGCAGTGCAACCAAAATGCCGATGATTGCAATGACCACCAGGAGTTCCACCAGAGTGAATCCCAAACGGCCCCGTCCCCGGAGGCCGCCATTTCGGCAAAATACCAATTCAGTTCTTGAGATCGTGTGCATAATGTCCTCGCGATGTTCTCGATCGTACTGCAACCAAATAACCGAGCGTGGTTTCGCAACCGGCGTTCACGGGAATGAAGCCCGAAACACGAATACACGAAAAAACTCCGAATGACGAATCGCCGAATGGCGAACATGTCGTCTTGGCCGTCCGAAAAAAACAATGACAAAATCAGTCACGCCCCCCGCCACCCAAGGAGTTGTGGAAGCAAGATACAGGTTTTGTTGCTGGCCGTTGGACTTCAAGCGGCAGCCCACAACGTGGGTGGAACTTGAAAGGGGAACGAATCGAACGGCGGGCCCCAATGCTCTTAACCGCCATTAGAAAACAATCGCATCGTTTCCCAAATCAGCGACCGAGGCGCAAAGGGAGCGGGCAACTTAGACTACTGGAATCACAGGCGCACTCGCCGATGGCATGTGTGCCATGACTTAGCCAGAAAGCGACGCCCGCGGCAACTCCATTGACGAGCCAAACTCAAACCACCGGGGGAGCTCGGGCCTGAAAAAGACGACCACGAGTATTGTTCATGTCCCGGTGAAAAGTCACCGGAGAAGGATGGATCAGCGGTATCGTGAGAACAAACTGGACCGTGTCGGTCAAGGAATAGACTTTTCCCACGGTCGAGCAGATCGGACACAGATCTTCGTCATAGATCGGAATGTCCGGCTCATCATGCGGCCCATGAGCAACGGGACCTTGTCCAGTCTCGGCCCGTCGAGCCGCACCCTGGGACTCGGGCAGATTGACGCCCAATAGCACGGTCATCTCGCCCACTCGAAGGGCATGACCACAGCCGGGAAGTGAGTGCAGTCCTTCTCCCATTCCAGCGACAATCGCCATGAGGGCGATGAGCGACCAAGCAACCAGTCTTTTCCCAATTAAGCCACAACAAAACGGTACGGCCCCCCTCTGACCCGAGGACCTTTTCCGGCCCAGGGACCTTCGGGAACGCGAACCAAGCTTTGTTGCGGGCTGTACAAACATGTTGGCAGGAAGGACTGTAGGATTAGGGGCCAGTTCCGACGGGTTGCCGTCGATACCAGTGACGGCGACGGACCGACTCCGCCTGTTAGTGGAACTCTACTCGACGCAATGGCCCGTGTCAATGACGGCCGGGACGGCGAGATCGGTACTGGACCACGAAGGCAAAGTCCCGGGACTTTTCCGGACTTCTCCAGCAAAAACGGCAACGGGGTTGTTAGACCAACACGAGCTGGCAGCCATGGATGAAAGCAGCTCCAATGCCTGGAGTGTCTTGGTTTTTCACGGGCTTGACAAGATATCCCGTCGCCGTTCGCGGGTACCGCCACACGGCCCGCACCCAGAAGCCCGCGGCATTTGCACTTGTGGCAAAGCCCTCCTTCAAGATGTGCAACGCCAGTGGGACAGTCCACGGATAACAATCTCTTACCCGCGAACGGTTATACTTCAGGCAGTTGGATTTGTCGGCGTGGAAAACTGCTCGACGCAACCCGTCCTCCCGTTGGTCGGACTCGCGGCGGACAACGTCATCCGCGACCGGTATACGAGATCCTTTACACAGGCCACGGTGCCGGGCCGTTAGTGAGCGCACGGGGCGCCAGTGGACCAGGATGGATGATCCCAGCCGACGCCTTCCGCTTGAGCCCCGTGCTGGCATCCTGATTCAGCGACCAGTTCTTCGCGACGAATGCTGACGTCGCGCGGCGCCGAAACTCCGAGGCGAACCCGACCCCCGCCCCCTGCCAAGACGGTCACGGAAATCTCGTCACCGATACGGATTGTTTCCCCTACTTTGCGCGTTAAGATAAGCATCAGGCATCTCCTTTGCCGGTTGAGCTTCGATGGACACGTGCTGGATACGGGAACCGATTTCCAGACCAGCACTTCTCCCGGCCCCCTGGCATTCCCGCCAGGGAGCAGACAGTTGGATTCTTGATCCGTCTAGGTTTTTGACACTTCGACTTCATTGACCAATTGCCGGGCGCTGATGACGGTCAAGGCCGCGGCTTGAGCCATTTGTTTGTGATAGTAACTTCCGACCCGTCCCCGCAGCGTCACGACTCCGTCCGAGCTGGATACCTTTAGGCGCCGCAGAGGGAGCCGGCCGGTGGCCCTCAGCGAACGGGTTACTTCCTCCGTCAGTTGGGGCTCTCGTGGAGCCCGAGACGAGGCGGTCATCTGACGCGTTTTGGCATTCTCATCCATGGTTCTTTCCCTCAATCGCATCGGTTTCGATGAATCAAGTCTTGTTTCCAATTGACTCCCATCTTTTCGGGGCCCCGACAATCGCATTCCGGCTCCTTTCGACCCAGGCATATTTCAGGCGGTTCGATTTTCCCGGCTGGAAAGCTGCCCGACGCAAGCCGTCCTCCCGTTGGTCGGACTCGCGGCGGAGACAGTTATCCACGACCGA
>JBNJEM010000290.1:0-9510 GCA_051745935.1 Planctomycetota bacterium | reverse complement strand
TCGTCACGGCGTGGGTGGGGAGAGGTCCAGTGTTTGAAACGAGGACGCGCAACAAATGCTGTAAACCTACTCTCGCTGGTTTACCCAATTTCCGGGGTTTTGACCAGCCCAGGGTGCCCCCGGCAGGTTGTCGCTCCCTGGCGGCGCTCCGCTCCTCGTCTTGTCCATACACGGGAACGGGGCTCTCGAAATAGACGATGTTTTCGTGCCCCAGCGCCTCGCTGGCAGCCACTCGGACACGAATGCGAAACGCCTCCTTAACCTCTTCAGCCGGAGTAAACGCTTGGGGGCGGAGACCGATCAGCAAAGGCTGGTCGAGCAGCTTTTGAATCGGACTGAATTGGCTGACGATTTCCGAGGACACGGGGAGCCGTTTCTGCCCGAAGTCGAAGCTGAGCAAGTGGTCTTGCTCTGTTTGGCGTTTGGAAGAATCACTTCGATCAATGTCCGCCAAACCCCCGCGCCGTCGATGCGCGCGGCGCCCACCACCCCAACGTCACCACCTCCAAAAAAGTGTTCAACGTGCCCGTGGGGCCGGGCGCGTGGATGAGTTCCCGGACGATCGCCACCAGTGCCATCGGAAAGACCACTGGCATGAAAAAGAGCGTACGAAAGACGACCATTCCGCGAAGGCCGCGGCTCAGGAGGACCGCCAGTGCCAGCGCCAACGTCGTTTGGACCGGCACCACGACGAGCGCGAAGCAGAGACGGCACTGCCGGTCCGTGATTCCCAATAAACCATCTTCTCCCCAACGATAGGCCCGGCTGCGGGCGTGATCGTGGGGGAAATAGGGCCAGGGATTCCCGTTCGTCGAATAATCCTCCCGCACCGTTCCCCACTGTCTTTCCGACAAATAAGGGCCCCACCGCTGCCAGTTGGCAACCCGCTTCCCGGCGAGCCGGAGACGCTCGTGTTCCGCCAGCTTCGCGACGCTTTTTTCACGTGTCATCTTCGTTAACCTCCCCGTCGTCCAAGGAACCAAGTCGGTGATCACAATCGCGCACAGGACACCGTTTGGCATCCATCCGCCTTGGTATGCGGATCTTCATGCCACGTCAGACGCCTCTCTTCCTTCCAGCGGCTGGCCGGATTTTAACGCAGGATATCCCGGGTCAGCCGGATGAACTCGCCAAGCGACCAGGCCTGGAAGGGACAGCCTCGGGGCGTGTAAGGTGGATCGCCGTCCGCGATTTCCGAGATATGCCCCAGCCCCGCCTCATTCCAGTGGGAATCAAGAGGCGCGATGAACCGCCGGTGGGCTTCCCGTTTAGCCTTCGCGTTCCCGCCTCGAACCCGAACCCAAGCCTCGACGAATGGGCCCAGCAGCCACGGCCAGACCGTGCCTTGATGGTACGCGCCGTCGCGTTCCCGGACACCACCTTGATAGCGGCCGTGGTAGTTGGGATCGTCGGCGGAAAGTGTTCTGAGCCCCATCGGGGTCCAAAGGTGTTTTTCAACCACGCGCACAATGCTTTCAGCTTGCTCTGCTTCCATGAGCGAAAGCGGCAGTCCGCCCACCGCGAAGAGCTGGTTGGGCCGCAGGGACCCGTCCACCACGCCTTGACGGTGATCCACGTCAACCACATCGTATAAGCATCCTCGGTCCCCGTTCCAGAATCTTTCCCGAAAGGAGGCTAATCCGCGATCAAATACTTTTCGCCACCTCTCGGACCAGCCACCGCCGATATGCAACGCGTTGAGCCACAGTGCTTGAACTTCAACTGGTTTTCCCAGTCGCGGTGTCACGACCCAGTCACCGACCTTGGCGTCCATCCAGGTGATTTGAATATCCGGCTGTCCAGCCGCCAACAGTCCGTCATTGTCCAAATGAATGCCGTAGCGGGTTCCGGCGGCATAGCCCGACAGAATCGCGTGGATCGCCTGTTCCAGCTGCTGGAGATGCTCGTCCGATAGGTCGTACTCCTCGGCCTCGGCGTGCTTCATGAAGTCGTTAACCGCGATGATGTACCAGAGCGAGGCGTCGACCGAGTTGTATTGCGGTGGCTCGTCATGGTCCGGAAAACGATTGGGAAGCATTCCGCCCGACACATGCTTGGACCACGACATCAGGATCGCTTCGGCCTCCGCCAGCCTGCCGGTTGCCAAACAGAGTCCTCGCATGGCAATGAACGTGTCTCGGCCCCAGTCGGAAAACCAAGGATATCCAGCGATGATCGTCTTGCGAGTCCCGTGTTCAATGAGATAAGCATCCACCGCGCCGGTCACTTCATCCGCGAAACGCGACCGTCTCCGTTGTTCTTTTTCCCGCAGCGCGTGGTATCGTTCCTCCGGCGCCACGTCATCGGTTAGCAGGGTCCGTTTTTCCGTTTCGGCCTCGGCCAGCCACACGGCGGGCGTTTCGGAAAGGCTCCATTTGAACACACCGGGTGAAACCAAGTCTTCGACATAATCCAAGCCGCGTTCGCGTTCCGTGGTGTAAAGAAAGTTGCGATACCAGTCGGGCGCGTGCACGTATCGCGCATTGCTTCGCACGTGGGTCGCCGGCACGCCAGGATAGGGGTTCCATGTTACGTTGTGGGACTCGATCGAGGCGTCCAAACAGACCACATCGTTTTCGCGCACGAGGCCGTGGTAATCGCGACCGGAGATAAATGGTCGCATTTCCAGCTTCACATCACGCGGACCGGCAACAACATGCCAGGCCATCACGACCATGTTCGAAAGTCGGGGGATAAACAGTTCCTGTTCCATTCGCGTTCCCGTCGGCAGCTCATACGTCCAACGCGGCCAGGGGATCAAATCGAAGGAGGCGGGCTGAATGGCATCGTGAGGATGACGCACGCCCGGGGAATACAACTGGGACGAGATCGGAAACGTGCCCTCGGCCGTGTGCACGGCGGCATCGAAGCCGTTGACCAGAACGAACCGCCCGGTGGGTGTCGCCACCAGTAACAAGGCATGGTAACGTCTCGTGCGGAGACCACTGACCGTGCCCGATGAAAAGCCCCCCAATCCATTCGTTTCGAGCCACTCCGGCACCTTCTCGGATTGCTGTCGCATCGTCCCCTGCATCCCATCGCTGTCGCGTGAAGGCAACGCCCCAAGAACACGCGATCGTTACGGGAACACGTGATCGTTACGGGTTTATCATGTTCATGCTACCAGTCGCCCTCTCCGATGCATGCCCAGTCCTTGCGTCTCCCGGCTTAAGGACTCGTCCAGGAATACGTTGCCGATTTTGGCGCGGCGAGGACAATGCTGGCAAGGAAGGCGAAGCAGACGTATTGGTCTATACGTCGATGCCGCCTGACGCCATCCAGTCGCCGCCGCGGCCCGCCATAAATCGGTAAGTTATTCCTGGACGGGTCCTCACGCCGTGCACATGGATAACATGATACGGCGCTCACGCCCATAGCAGAACGACGGGTCGACCCATGATTCCTTACACCGAATCCACCAAACTTTCGAGATATGAAAGTGGATGTAGCCGCGTTGTGGGTATCCGTGTCCGGCAACGAGTCGTATGGCTCCGAAATCTGCCTGTCCGTCGGCCTCGGGGCCAGGATCGACAACCAGCGGCGTGGGCGGTGGATGATTCATGGCTTAGCCAACTGATGATCGCAGAGACGCCGCGCGGGCCTCGATCGTAACATGGTCCACATACCACCCTGAAGTGGCAGTGCAAAAGAACAGTGATGGAAATCGCAGCACTGGGGCTTGCCGCCCTCACGCTGGCGCGGCCAAAAAACCCGGCAATTGGGTAGGCTACAAGAAGTAGGTTTGCGGCATTTGTTGCGCGTCCTCGTTTCATACACTGGACATCTCCCCACCCACGCCGTGACGATTGTCAGCGGCGATCCGGGTGCCGTGATAGGCCCACGGATGGCAGAACGGACCCACGGATGAAGAAACGGAAGACGCCGCGCGGCTTTTTCCACGCGCGGGCCCCGTCCGCCGTGTTCCCTTTGGTCCTTTCGGTCCCTGATTCGACGCGGCCAAGAACGCAAGGCGCAACAAAACGGGCTACACGGACTTAAAGTTTTTCCCCATCCCACCCTCATACTGC
The DNA here is from genome assembly GCA_051745935.1 of Planctomycetota bacterium. GTDB lineage: Bacteria > Planctomycetota > Planctomycetia > Pirellulales > Pirellulaceae > JBNJEM01. The sequence goes on along the minus strand of JBNJEM010000290.1, from coordinate 5,482 downwards.
CTATTCGTTACTTCTCTCGTGGTGAACAACAGCCAAACCCGATAGGGGCAAGGCGGACCAATTTATGATCAACGCCGTCTGCTTCATTCGCGCGGTGCGAAGATGGCCGATTTCGGGGCCCGCGCGAATTAAGTTGCCCGCGAATACGGTCTCGCTCGTAAGTTCGTCCGATGCCAGCAGTGTCAGCATGAATTGATCGTGGAAACGTCCAGGTTTGGGGCTTCAATAGGGTAAAATAGCGGACCCTTCTTAGGAGCCCATATAGTGAACAAATACCCCTCCTCTGGTCTCGCGCGGACCAAGTTATGACCAAGACCCGCCGCGCGTTGCCAAGGACGCGAAGAGACGTTATGGTGGGAAACCAGGAGCGGGTGGGTAATGGGGGGTACGCTTGGATAGCCAGGTACGTCACAGGCTTTCCAGTCTGGGGGGCGTCGAGAGGGATTGTTTTCCGTGGCTTGGTGGCATCACGGCTTTGCCGCTCGAAAGCCCGACGTGCGTCGATCGGCTAAGAGTCCGTCGAGAAAAAGGTGCCAGGCGTCATTTGTGCAAAGCACCCGAAGGTCCGGTTCCCGGCAAATGACGCCTGACACCTTTTTCTCAGCCATTGCTAACCCGTTACCAATGGCAAAGAGAAATGGCAAAGAAAATCGTGGCATTGAGTCAAGGAGCACCGCTGTGAAGCACTACGTATTATCCGCTGTCATGTTCTGCGTTATCCTGCCTTCCTTGCTCCCTGGTGCCGTAGCCGAATCTGATTCCGGTGAGGTCCTGGAGTTGCTCGCTCGGAACCGCGTTACGGCTTCCGAATCCTCAAAGGATTTTAAGATCATCTACGAGGAGAACAAATGGGAGCCGACAAGCACCGCGATCATTGTTTGTGACATGTGGGCCGAACATTGGTGCAAGAGCGCCAGTCGGCGCGTGGCCGAGATGGCCCCACGCGTGGACCAATTCGTGAAGCGTGCTCGGGACAGTGGCGTCTTTATTGTTCACGCTCCCAGCGGCGGGATGGATCACTACGCCGATCACCCAGCGCGAAAACGGGCTCGATCCGCGCCTCGGGCCGCCAATCTGCCCGAGGGAATCGGTAGCTGGTGCCGCCAGATCGAGTCGGAAGAAGGGGCTCAATGGCCGATTGATCAGGACGATGGGGGCTGCGACGACCAACCGTCCTGTCCTCAAGAAAAGATGGATCAGCGCCAAATTGGCGTGATTGAAATCCACGACGGGGATGCGATCAGCGATTCAGGGGAGGAGGTCTGGAACCTTTTCGAGCAGCGGGGCATTGAAAACGTCATGTTGGTCGGAGTACATACCAACATGTGCGTGATGGGTCGGCCGTTTGGCTTGCGAAACATGGTGCGTTTTGGAAAGCAGACGGTACTCGTCCGTGATTTGACGGATACGATGTACAACCCTCGCCGGCGCCCCTTTGTGTCACACGTTCGTGGCACGGAGCTGATTGTCGAGTATATCGAAAAACACATTTGTCCCACCATTCTTTCGACGGATCTGCTGGACTCGCCGGCGCATCGGTTTTCAGAGGACGATCGACCCTACGTTGCGTTTCTCGTCAGCGACGATCATTACGATGCCGACAAGACGCTTCCGCCCTTCGCGGAGCGGCTGCGTGAACGGTACGGTTGCCGGTGCACGGTCCTTCATGGTCTCGGTGACTCGGATATCCACCTGACCGCCGAGCTTGAGGTGGCGGACTGCTTGGTGTTGTACATTCGCCGCCTGGCATTGCCTCAAAGACAGCTCCAGCGCGTGCGGAAGTACCTGGAGTCCGGCAACCCGCTCGTAGGGCTCCGGACCGCGAGCCACGCCTTTGATGTGCGCGGCAAGCATGAGGCGGGGCAGGCCGAGTGGCCCGAGTTTGATCCTCAAGTCCTGGGCGGCAATTACCACGGCCATGGCCCAAACGCTCGCGGCACCGATGTCGCCATTGTTCCCGAGCAGTCCGATCACGCGGTGCTCGATGGTGTCAAGCCCGCCGAGTGGCACAGCACCGGGTCACTTTACTACACGTCATCGGTGGCGAAAGACGCCACGGTTCTCATGACCGGTTCGCTGGACGACCGCGTGGAGCCCCTGACTTGGATCCGACCTTACGGGAATGCGCGGATCTTCTATTCCGCGCTGGGGCACCCTGACGACTTCGACCAGCCCGCCTTTCGCCAGTTGCTGGTCAACGCCGTGTTTTGGGCGCTGGACCGTCCCGTGCCGGAGGCATGCGTCAAACGGAAAGCCGAAGGTAAGCGTTAGTACCGCGTCAGCACCGGGCGCGTGGGCGGCCATTGATTGCGGACTTCTGTTGAAGCGTGGCCGGGAACGTGAATGACCACGGGGCAAGCCAAGTGGCATCCGTGTGGCGTCACACTTTTTTGCAATGCTGGGATTCACTCAACTGAAAAGTAAGGCTCGTGAACACGAACAATCAACACAATGACATTGACATTGACATTTTTCAACAAGGATACGCCAAGAGCTTGGATCTGCTGCGTGCCTGCAGCACGCCACACGGCTTTTTCGCCAGCGCGCAGAGTATCCACAATTATCAACGGGTGTGGGCCCGAGACAGCATCATCATGGGCCTAGCCGCCCTCATGACCGGTGACCACGAATTGATTCAGACTTTTCGCAACTCGATGGTCACCTTGGCGAACAACCAAGGAGTACACGGAGAAATCCCCAGCAACGTGGACCCGCGCACCGGGCGGATTAGCTACGGCGGAATGGCCGGGCGGGTTGATGCGGACTTGTTATTCGTTATCGGTTGCGGCGAATACTGGAAGGAAACCGGGGATGATGGATTCATCGATCGCATGTTCCCCGTGATCGAGAAAGTCGTGTTCTTGTTGGGATGCTGGGAATTCAATAACCGCGGGCTGCTTTACGTACCGCAAACAGGCGATTGGGCGGACGAATACTTGCAACACGGGTACGTACTGTACGATCAAGTGTTATATCTTCAGGTCAAAAAGACATTGCGGCGCATGTACGAATATATCTACCAGTCCGAGGACCATAGCCTGCTCGATTCGATAACTCGATTAAAGTACCTCATTCAAGCCAACTATTGGATCGAGGACGATCATAGCATACCGGACGAAGTATACCACGAGATACTCTACAAAAAAGGAATGCAGGCCGCCTGCGAATGCGAGGATCGGTATTGGATGTCGTATTTTTCTCCCCATGGATATGGCTACCGCTTCGACTCCCTTGCCAACGTCTTGGTGTCTCTCCTGCACGTCAGCAACCAGGAGAGAACGGAACAGGTCGATCAGTACATTGAAAGCGTGGTCGGTGACAAGAGCTGCAAACTACTTCCCGCCTTTTATCCAGTCATTACGCCAGTCGAGGAAACCGATTGGCAACACCTTCGGATGACGTTTTCTTACTCGTTTAAGAACAAGCCCCACGAGTACCATAACGGGGGGCTGTGGCCCATGATTGCCGGATTCTACGTCGCGGACCTGTGCCGACGAAACAAGACAGAGCTGGCGAGACGGTATCTCCAGGGAATCCACGAAGCGAATGCGTCCGAAATGGATGGGGATCCGTGGTCATTTCCAGAATTCTTGAATGGCCGGACCTACAAGGCAGGGGGGACCAAGTGGCAGGGATGGAGCGCCGCGGCCGCCCTCATCGGCCATCATGCCCTGGAAGGCAAACCCGTATTTCGAATTGACGAGCACTGATCGAGGCCAAGGCACTGGAATCGAGTCTGGTCCGTTATATTTCAGGCGGTTGGATGTTTCCGGGTGGAAAGCTGCCCGACGCAAGCCGTTCTCCCGTTGGTCGGACTCGCGGCGGAGAAAGTCATCCGCGACCGGTATACCTCGGGGGCGAACAACGTCAAAACGACGAACGGCACGACAGCGAAGGGGGAAACAAACGGCGCGCGCCAAAAGTCGCGAAGTACCATGAACTCAAGACAAGCGACATCGCGACAGGCTGTCAGCTGGAGCTGACAGGTTGTCGGTCCAGGCATCGGCGGCGGCTGGAAGCAGAAACTTGGTAAAAGGGTATCCATTTAGCCATCCGAAGCAGAATGTTTCGGCGTCTGCCGCGGCCCTTTGGTTCGGGAGAGGGCTGGGGCAAGGAAAAACTCCAAGTCAGTGCGCTCAGTTTTGTTGCCCCTTGCGCCCTGCTGGGTGCGTTGAACCAAGGACGAAGTTTTTTCCCATCCCAGCGGATGTTCCAGCTCTATTCCAGCGTAAGTTGTTTATCTACGACCAGTTAGCGTGTCTCAAGCGCGGAAGCGTCGCCACTGAATATCTTGGTGAAATGCGATATTTTTGTCCCGCGTGTTTTTGTCCTGAAATGACCGTTGTGAGACGAAAAGATGCCAGACAAAAAGATGTGCTGGCCCCGCCGCTGCCCAGCGTCCGTCGCGCCCCTCGCGAGGCTTGAGAAGTCGCCGTTGACGGTCGCGAATAGGCTTCACGGCTCACCTCTGGCAGTGATCGCAGAAATAGGTGCCTCGCCCTGAGATTTTCGCTTTCTTCACCGCTCGGCCACAGCGCGGACAGTGGCCGTCCGGCGCACGTTGCCGGAGCAGGTAGCCGCGGGGGAGGCGAGACACGTCAGCGTTGTTTCGGATGGCGGTTTTGAGAACCCGTCGCATGGTCTGGTAGAGCTTGCGCAGCGTTTGGTCATCTAGTTCATCGACTCGATGTCCCGGCGCGATTCCAGCCTGAAACAGGACCTCGTCGGCATAAACATTGCCAAGACCGGCGACCGTTTCCTGATTCATGAGGATCGACTTCACGGTCCCCCGTCGCCCCGCCAGACGCTCGCAAAACGCGCGGGGCGTAAGTGTTTCGTCCATCGCATCCGGTCCCAGCTCGTGTTGCTCGATGAATGCATCTTGGTCCTCCGCCAGGGCGACCATTCCCAGTTTGCGCTGACAGACGTAGGCGAGTCGATTGGCCGTGACAAAACGAAACAGCACCCTGGTGTGCTCCGGCGGATCATATTCTTGCTGGTTGTAGTCCAAATAGCCGGTCATTCCGAAGTGCAGAACCAGCAGCGGTGGCGTTTGTAAGTGGACGAACAGGAACTTGCCATGCCGGTCGGCTGACGCAAACGCTCGGCCTTGGAGTGTTTGGCGGAACGTCTTCGGCGAGACACCCTTCAGGGCGTTCTCGTCCGAAACTTCCACCGCCGCAATCTCTTGATGGAACGCGGTGTCGCCGAGGTAAGTTTTGAATCGCTCGACATCCGGCAATTCTGGCATGGTTAACCTCTTTCTGACAGCCCGCAACACAACTGGGTTGCCGCTTCTGGGTTGCCGCTTCTCGGTTTGCTTTGGCGCGCGGAAAGCCGACCGGTTGTATTGGGGGGGTTTGAGCCTTGGACGGGACACCACCGTGGGGTGAGGAAAAACTCCAAGTCGTTGCCATCCATATTGTTGCGCCGTTCGTTTCGCCGGTATTGAGACGAAAGGACCTCTAAGAGACCTAAAAAA
>JBNJEM010000289.1:0-9540 GCA_051745935.1 Planctomycetota bacterium | reverse complement strand
TCCGTGATATTCCGCGTCGATAAGCCAGCCCCACTCCTTTTCATGTATGTCGATATCGATTTCCTGAAAATCTTCCTGGCACGCAATGGGGAGCATGTGATGCCACTGCAATGCGAAGCCGTTCCAATCAATTGCAGCGGTCGGCACATTCTCCACATACCGATACAGATTCCCATCCCCCGCCTCGAACCCAATCGGATCCTCGCTCAACCAGCGGGCGGTGTGGGCGTCGTACCAGCGGGCGCTATCCTAGCGCCTGGTGCGGTTGGGGACTCCTGTGCGCGTAAGGGATGGATGGCCAGGGGCTTGCGCCGAGGCAGGGGCGGTCTGAAGCCAGGCTCGTGTATTCGCGCGCGGGCGCGCGAGAGGTCGTTGACATGTCAAAGAACTCAGCGTTGATTCTAGCGAAAGAGACGGCCGAGAGCAAAGAGAGGCCGTCCCGCCGCCGGCCGCGCGGCCCCGGAATGGGGCGGCGACCGGCCGCGGAAACGGCTAGAGAAGGAAGGAGGCTGCGGGCCCGCGGCAAGGGGGGCGACGAGTAACCCGCGTGGCCTGGAGCACGGGGTGGAGAAGGCGTGCGTGAGCATGTGGCCCGAAGAGGGCTCGCCCGCGGTCACCGCTCGGACTGTCCTGACACGGATGCGCGCCTCGAGTTGTCAGGCGGTCGGTCGGCCATCCGCCTCGGGATCGTCGTCCGGCTCAGGCGGCTGGGGCGACGTCTCCGACGATGGACCGTCCGCTCGACGATAAAGTCGCCAAGGGAGGATGGGTTTTGGGAGCAGGAGCTAGGTTTTGTTTCGGGCTGTTGGAGATACTTCAGGCGGTCGGATTTGTCCGGGTGGAACGCTGCCCGACGCAAGCCGTCCTCCCGTTGGTCGGACTCGCGGCGGAGAACGTCATCCGCGACCGGTATCATTTGACGACGCGTGTGGACGACTCGCTCACCAAGTCAAAGGCGATTCGCCGCACGATCCAAGAGATCGAAGCACGATTGACTGATTGGCAACAGAAAAAACAGAAGAAGCCGAAACCGCTACCCCGAAAAAAGAAAAAACGTAACACTTTAGCCGTCTGAAGTAGAATCCTAGCTTCGTGATCACAAATCCCTTATGACGTACCCTGTTTAACCGCAAGGCCAGAGTCCGCTCACCCGCGTGTTGGACCGGCAAGGATCCATGACGGCGGACGGCGGCCTGCGCGCTCCACAGGGCCGTTGTCCAACCCTCATTGCCTGGAAGAGCCTTACTTCAGTTCGCTAAAAAGTTACGAAAAAACAGATCCGACCGCAAAATCCCCGTAAGCATCCCCCTTTCCCGAGCTTCTGGGCACCATCGCGTGCGTTGCAGCGGCAGGTCAAGGTGGGTAGAATGCGGGCATGCGCTGATCGGCAGCCCACCCGCCGCAGGAGACTCCGTCATGCCCCGCCTCGTTGCCTTGGTTGCCTCAATACTCCTCGCTTTGTCCGCCGACATGCCGGTCGCGGCCGATCTGATTGCCAACGGCAACTTTGCCTCGACCGCCGAAGGGAAGCTCGACCACTGGACGCATCAGGCGGGCCGAGTGCGAGTGCCAGTCGCGTCGGCCATCTCTGGCGAATCGTCCGCCGAGATCGTCGGGCCGCACGGCAACAATCTGTACCAGACGCCGGCCGATGCGGTTTCCAGCTTCGTCTTTCAGATGGACTTCGCCGTATTCGACGTCGCCGGCGGCGACCGGACCATGAACGTGCTCCTGTATTGCGGGCCGGGGGCGAACAGCATCGCCGTCAACCTGCGCGTGGGCGGCGGCAACCGGCTCCAGGCGTTCGACGGCGGCGCGTGGCGGGACATCGGAACCCTGACGGCCCGCACCACGGCCGATACGGGCGAGCAAGGCGTTTGGGACGGCGAGGCGCCGGTGGTGAATCGGTTGGAGATGGTCGGCCACCTGGCTGCGAAAACCCCATACTACAACGTGATGCTGAACGGCGAGACGGGCAACTACGTGCGACTGTTCCAGCAGCCGCTGCCGTCCGGCGCCACCGTGGGCCGCATTCAGTTGCAGGCGCTCAATGCGCCCGGCAACTGGCTGGCCGACACCGTATCGCTCACGCCCGGGCCGGCGCCGGAAGAGATACCCTCGCCCAAACTCCTGGCGGGTTTCCTCAAAGGGCCGATGGTCGACGTCGAGGAGATCGTCTACGCCGAGCGGGTGACGGAGTTCGACCACTACTATGCCACGTTTGGGTTCCTTTCCTCCACCGTGCCGGAGTATCCGCCGCGGTGCGGCATCGAGGACGAGCAGCTCCCGCCGCGGTTCGGCGAGGGCGGCCGGCTGGTGCGGTACAACGTGCGAACCGGCGAGCGAATGGTGCTGTTGGACGATCCGACCGGCGGCGTCCGCGACCCCCAGGTGCATTACGACGGGCGGACGATCCTCTTCTCGTACCGCCGCGGCGGTCAACCTTACTACCACCTGTACGAAATCCAGGCCGACGGCTCCGGCCTGGTGCAGCTTACCGACGGGTCGTACGACGACATCGAGCCCACCTACCTGCCCGACGGTGGCATTCTCTTCGGCTCCAGCCGCTGCAACCGGTTCGTGAGCTGCTGGCGCACGCCGGTGGCCGTGCTGTACCGGTGCGAGGCGGACGGCAGCAACATCCGCCGGCTTTCGACCAACGCCGAGCACGACAACACGCCCTGGGTGATGCCCGACGGCCGCGTGCTGTTCACCCGGTGGGAATACGTCGACCGCAGCCAGTTTGACTACCACCATCTTTGGACGATCAACCCCGACGGCACCGGCCAGATGACGTATTACGGCAACCAGCGGCCGGGCACGGCCATGCTCGACGCGAAGCCCATTCCCGGCACGAACCGAGTGGTGGCGTCGTTCTCGCCGGGGCACGGCCGGCCGGGGCACATGGGGCACATCACCATCGTCGATCCATCGAAGGGGCCGGACGCCCCGGCTTGCGCTCGCCGCGTCAGCTCCGGTAGGATGTACCGCGATCCGTACCCGTTCTCGGAAGACTGCTTCCTGGTGGCCGATGAGCAGGGCATTCACGTGATGGACGGCCAGGGACAAACGGAACGGGTGTGCACGGTGCCGCCCGGCTGCCGGCTCGAGTGCCAAGAGCCCCGGCCGCTCGTGCCCCGCGAACGGGAACGCGTCATTCCGCGTCGGATCGACTTTTCACAGGCCACTGGGCGCCTGCTGCTGGGCGACATCTACCACGGGCGCAACATGGAAGGCGTGCGCCGCGGCGAGATCAAGAAGCTCCTCGTCCTCCACCGCCTGCCGAAGCCCATCAGCTTCTCCGGCGGCATGTGGCCGATCACTGCCGGCGGTTCCTTCCAGCTTGCCTCCGTGCTGGGCACCGTGCCCGTGGCCGAGGACGGTTCGGCCTACTTCGAGGCCCCGGCCATGCGGTCGCTGTTCTTTGTCGCGCTCGACGAGAACGACTTGGCGGTGAAGCGGATGCACAGCTTCGTGAGCGTGCAGCCGGGCGAAGTGACCGGCTGCGTGGGCTGCCACGAGAACCGCACCACCGCGCCGCTGCTCGACACCGGGCAGGTCGCCCTGTTCCGGCGGCCCGACCGCATCGAACCGATTACCGGCATGCCCGACGTGTTTGACTTCTCCCGCGATATCCAGCCGATCCTTGACAAGCACTGCGTCGAGTGCCACAACCCCGACCGGCCGGAAGGCCGCGTCGACCTGACCGGCGACCACACGCCCATCTTCTGCCAAAGCTACTGGGCCATCCTGCGCCGCGGGCTGATTTCCGACGCACGCAACGGAGGGGGCAATCGGCCGCCGCGGTCGGTGGGCAGCGCGGCCAGCCCGCTGCTCGATTACCTCGACGGCAGCCATCACGACGTGCGGCTTAGCGACACGGAGCGGACTGCGGTGCGGCTGTGGATCGAAGCGAGCGCGGTGTACGCCGGCACCTATGCGGCGCTGGGCTCGGGCATGGCGCCGGTCGACTTCCCCGTGGCGGTCCTTGAAAAGCGCTGCGGAAGCTGCCACGGCACGCCCGTCCCGGAGCGAGGCCGCATTGGACAGGGCGAGCTGTACTTCCGCTTCGGCCCCAAGGGCCCGCATTTGCCCCTGGTTCACAAGTTCAGCGACCTGCAAAAAATCCGCGGCTCGATCGGCTACTACCAGTTCGGCAACGCGCGGCCGCCGCAGTCGTTGTGCGACCTGACTCGGCCGGAGAAGTCGCTCCTGCTGCGCGCCCCCTTGTCACCGGAGGCCGGGGGCCTGGGCTGGTGCGGCAAGGAGGTTTTCGCCGATACCGAGGATCCCGACTACCAGGTCGTGTTGGCCGCCATCGTCGCGGCATCCGACCGACTTGCGGAAATCAAGCGATTCGACATGCCCGGCTTCCGCCCGAACGTCTACTACCTCCGCAAGCTGCAACAATACGGCATCCTGCCGCCCGACCACGCCCCCGGCGCCCCGCTCGACTTCCGCGCCGTCGAGCGCGCCTACTGGCGCTCGTTCCACTACGACCCCGCCCCACGCACCCTGCCGGCGCGTCAGGAAGAACGCGACGGCGCCGCCGGCGACGGCTAGCAGGAGGACGAGCAGGGAGTCGGTTTACGCCATGAGGTCGAGTCCGCCGCGACCGAGGATGAATCCGACGCCGGGTGAATAGCGGGGGCAGGCCGACACTTTACACCGGCCCTTTGGGGTCACCTGTTTTCGGTTTTTTCGGCACTATGTTCGCTTTTCCCAAGACGTGCACGGATGTTGGCTACGTCCTTCCGTAGGGGCGGGAATTGGTCCAGGGCCTTCCGCGCCCGACGCACCAGGTTATTCACGCTATCGGGATGCCCCAACCCGAACGGCTCCGCCAACTCGCGCAACGTCGCGCCAGTCAAGCGACGTGCGAGCCAAGCCGCGATGTCCCGACCAGGCGCGGCGCTGCAACGGCACGCAAAGGCCGCCGGCGTCGTGCCGAAATAATCCGCCACCGGCCTTCACCCCCCAAAATCCACCGAAACTCCACGAAGAAAGCACAGAAGAAAGCAACCCTTAAAACCCAAAACAGAGTCTCACGCCACATCCCACGCGAGCTCCCTGGCGTGCCTCGGTTTCTTTGCGCGTCCCCCGGGGTCCGGGGGCTTTGCGTCGGGTTCGTTTTGCCATACGGCATTGATTCCTCTGGTCCGCTTGGCGCGGAAACTGGGGCTTTTCCGGCTCGATTCAAGGTGCTCAGAACCAGGGTTTTGGGGCCAACTCCCCCCACCCACATCTTATTTCACGTGAAGTTATCGTCGTTTTCGGGGCCTCATCTGGCCGAAATCCGCCCGGTTCTAGCACGTTCACATGCAATAAGATACCTTTATTTCATGAAATCGGAGGCGGCAACCTGACCACGCCCGAACGATGTCTGCTGGTGAGTAATCGCGCGGATCGGTGTCGGACCGCGGCCGAATCAGCCCACCCGTCCGATTTGCTTTTTTCTCAACCCGCCCCACTTCTCCGGGCAATTCAGCGGATTGCCTCACTGCGGATTGCGTCACTGTGTTATACTGGTGTGGAATATTGGATCTTGACGCGCGAGGCACTGGCGAACGCGTCAGGTTTTCAACGCCAGCACTACTTGCGACATTGAATGTGGCCGGTGCCCAAACTGGTGGTGTGTTCGCGCGAGAGGGTCAGCCAAAGAGTTTCGGATGAATCATTCCGATGTGAGATTGCCATGCCATCAATCCTTGAGAATCCGGCTGTCCGGCGGGCCGCCGTATCCGTTTCGGTCGAGCAATATCACCGTCTGGGGAGGATGGGAATCATCCATGAGAATACCGAATTGCTGGAAGGTGTGATTGTCAGGAAGATGATCAAATCACCGCTCCATAGTTGGCTGGTCCAGTTCCTCGTGGAATCGCTAAAGGCGAATGTACCACGCGGGTTTCATGTGCGCCAGGAGCAGCCTTTGACATTCGTTGGTTCCGAACCGGAACCGGACGTCGCAGTCGTGTCGGGAAGCCCGGATGATTACCGGCGGGCACACCCGTCAAAAGCGGTCCTTGTGATTGAAGTCGCTGTTGCGTCAGCGGCCGTGGATCGAGAAAAAGCCAAGCTTTACGCCGCCGCCGGTGTCGCCGAGTATCTAGTCATCCTTCCAGATGAAAAATGCATCGAGGCGTATTCAAGCCCCAGTTCGTCAGGATACGGTTGCGTTTGTGCGTTAGGCTGTGGAGACTCCTTGCGGTTGAACAGCGTGCCGCGGTTTGAACTCAAGGTCGATGATCTCTTTCGCGATGGATGAGACTCGCCTCGAAAACGACGGCGGAGCCGGGCCGGGGGATCGTCACCGCCTTCGCCTGGGATTTCCGTGAAGCGACCGAGCTGCGCGTGAAATCCTGCCGGAGACGGAAGACACCCAAGTGCAAGTGGCCATCGAGGACGTGCGGCGCGGCGAATGGTACGAGATGGCCACCGTAGGGGGCGAATTCCGCGTGAACCTTGGTGACCGGATCCCGCTGAAGGGGCTGACCAAGGGGCTGCTTTACCCGCGACCGGTCCATGTTTCTGATGGTTTTTCCACGCATCCGCCATATTCTGTTCCCCTACCGCCATCCAGACCATGCGATGTTCAAGGGCGTTCGGACCCAGCCAATCCTTTATCACCTTTGGCTCGATTATCGCGGCAGCGATTTCAGGGGGAGGGACTTCAGGGTGTCTGGCATTGCAGCTGAAGCGGGTGCCACCACCGGATAACTCGCCGCTCGAATTCGAAAGCACTGTCAGCATGCATGGACGGGTAAAACTCCGCTCTGCTTCGTTGGAGGGCATCACTTCGCCACGCCCCCTGGCCCCGGCGGCACACTTCCTCGATTGAGGCGGTGATTGACGCGGTCGGGCACGACAACCCGTTCGGACGCGGCTGGCGACCGCCTCTGTTCGCGCCGGCCCCGACGAACACGGCTCGGGACCAATTCCGGTCGTGCCCGCGGCGCCCGGGAATGTGATGATAGCCAAAGTCGATGCCAAAAGGGGTTAAGGATAAAAGCGACAATCGCCAGGGGCAAGCCGACGATGAAGCCGCCCGCCACGAGCGGCACGCGCGCCTCGCCCCCCAGTGAACCAAGTTCGCGGAAGTGCATGGCCACATTGAGCCTTTCGTCTTCATCGTCGAAGACTGCTGCCCGAAGCCGAACTTTCTCATCGATCGGTGCGTGCCCCGGCAGAAAAAACCGCCCCGCAAGATAGGTGGTCGCGTGGGTCGGCAACGCGGTGAACGGATTCGGCAGCCAGATCGAGGCGACTACCGCGGCCCTATTGGCACGGAGCAGCGTGGCGAGTCCAAGCGGCGGGACGCAGGCGGACGTGCTTTCGATTCACGCGCTCGATTTGCATGCGTTATACTGCCAGTCGGATCTTTGACATGCGAATCCACGTGCTTTGTCCTGTCGGGACGTAAACGAGCCGCCAACGCTCTACACCCGCCGCGCCTTCGATCCGGCCACCGGCCTGTACTATTACCGGCATCGCGTCTATCATCCGCAGTTGGGGCGGTTTGTGAGCCGGGATCAGTTAGGTTTTCTCAGTGGCGTCAATCACTATCAGTATGCGGTTGACTCGCCATTAACATATTTCGATCCAATGGGATTAGAGGTTCCGGATAATCCAAGTCTTTTCGAGATTTCGACCTGTCAGTCGCTGCTGGAATGGGCCGCAACTGGTGGTGCCATCATTTATCCATGCGCATCCGAGCTACTCTGGAGATTTCTCGGACACAGTGGCCAGTACGTGGGAACAGTGTGCCCTCAAGCATGCCTAACGAAACTCAAGGAGGCTGACTTTGCTAGGCTCCCGTTGGAGAACCAAGCGGACAAACAGTCCGAGTGCGGAAAGGAAGGGAAGACCGTCCTCCCAGAATACTTGAGTGGCGACTACAAATACGAGCAAGGGGACATGTATTATGCCCTGAAATGGATCTCGTGGTCCGGATGGGCCCACGGCACAGTCTCGTGCGGCGAGGGCCAAATATATACAAGCAACGGACAGGAAATGTGTTGCTGCGAGTGCTCCGCCGACTTATGTTTTCACGCCACTGTCACAGACGAATATGATTTCCGCAGTAGCCTGGAAGAAGACGAGGCGTTCAGTTTACCCTGGTGTGGCTGCGTGATCCAAAAAGCTCAAGAATTCCTATCGTTAGCCGGCACCACTATTGGTAAACCTTTTGATATCGAATGCTTCTGGGCTGAGGAAACTGGAGTTTCTTTCACGCACTGTGAGGAAGTGTAGAACATACTGATGGGTGCGTGAAAAAGAGATCGTGTCGCTATTAAATGGAGTTCGCGACGACATGGGTGATTCCAATAAGCAGATTCGTCGAAACATCCATAAGGCCATACTTCTGGTCGCGGTCGGTTGCGTCACATTCTCGCTGCTTGTGATCGCGGCGTGGTATGGTCCCCGGGCATTTTTCAAGGTGGCTGTTCCGCGGTATTTGCGCGAGGAGTTGACAGATCCAGTGGGAGAATTTGAAGCCGTCACCGGCTTGTCGTGTCCGCTATCAGCTCAGATTATCCTTGCGAAGGATACGCACGGAGGATTGCACGGGGATGGAAAGACGTGTATTGCACTAGAGGTACAACGGGATGTCGCAGTAGCGTGGTTGAATTCTCCTCCCCCGTGGAATTGCCGTCAGTGGAAGCATGGGCCTGTGCCGACCGAAATTGGCATCCATTGCAATATGCCGACGCGTCCATTGTATGCGGCGTCAAAGAAGTACAGAGGTGATAAGCAATTGCGGGATTTGTTAGGATCGCCCGACATCTGGTTTGTGGCCCGAGAGCGAGGTCCTTCGAATTCGAATATCCCTTGGCACAACGGGAACCTCCTGGTGATTGCACCAGAAATCGGGGCTGCCTGGCTTTTCGTGTGGGATTGCTGATGTCGGTCGCTCTACCTGTGTGGTGTAAGCGCACCGTCGAAAGCGGAGACGAGTTGGCCACGATTTCGGCACGGAGCCCGCACCCAACACAAGCGATCGCTCGCGATTAACCGCTCCGGAGTGTCGATCAGTCAATCGGACATACATTGTCTCAGTGTCTCCCCATAAACACGAAATAAAGCGACCGCCTCTCAGGTGATAGGGTCCATTGCGGTGTTGAGCCGTTTTGGTCGTGTGCCAACTGCACTTGGCGACATAATGTCACTTTCCATGGCCGGGTTCCTTCTTCGGGATTAGCAGAATAACGGTCCCGCGTGACGCTGGCCGGGGCGCGTGGATGCACCGTCAGGGAGTGGGGGAGAACGTCCGGAGCGGGGTGACTCATTACTTAAAGGGAAAAAGTAAACGAGTCTCCGATCCCCGTGTACGGGGTCCAAGCGGGGGGATGTGGGCCAGAGCGGCGTGCCGGGACGGGATCCAGGCGACGTGAGAGGATAATGGCCGAAACGGGTGACGGAACGCGGTCATTTTTGCGATTTTCCCTATCCATGCGGCGAGACGTCTTCCGTGTGATGTCTCGGGGCGTTTAAAAACATCCATGACGCTCTCCGGTATTGGGCTCAGTGGGCGCCGGGCGG
>JBNJEM010000288.1:0-9544 GCA_051745935.1 Planctomycetota bacterium | reverse complement strand
TGCGGGTCGCGTTGATCCAAGGTTCGATTGACACGGAGTTCAACGAGGATCCGGATCGGCCCCGCAGAACATACGAACAGTACAGTGAGCTGACCAGAGAGGCTTTGGACCGGTTCGGAACGTTGGATTTGGTCATGTGGCCGGAAACGATGTTTCCGCTGCGCGAGGTGCTTCTAGAAGAGTCGCTTGTGTCGGATATGGACTCGCGGCCGCACCCGCGACTGGTCGGGCAGCAGGAGGACTTCAAACGGCTTTTGGAGGCTACCGCCCGGCAGCTCGCGCAAGCCGATGACGCATCCGGCGAGCGGCATCCGACCCGGTGGGTCTTGGGCACGGCCACCTGGGAGATTGGGTCCGGCGAGGCACGCCGATACAACACCGCCCTTCTTGTCGACTCGCGAGCCAACATCTCGGGGCGTTATTACAAGATGCATCCGGTGATTTTTGGCGAGTACGTCCCGTTTGGGGATCTCGTCCCCGCGCTCTACAATCTCTTCCCTCTGCCCAATGGGCTGTCCCCCGGGACGGATCCCGCCGCATGGGAGGTCAATGGGTTGACGCTCTCGCCCAGCATCTGTTTCGAGAATACCATGCCGCACCTGATTCGCTGGCAAGTGGTGGAGCTGACTCGACGTGGCCGGCGTCCCGATGTGTTGATCAACTTGACGAACGACGGATGGTTTTGGGGGTCGAGTATTTTGGACATGCAGCTCAACTGCGCCATTTTTCAAGCGGTGCAACTGCGCCGCCCGTTTCTCATTGCGGCCAATACGGGATTTTCCGCTTGGATCGACGGAAATGGAACCGTGTTGGCCAAGGGACCGCGGCGAGCGAAAGGCATCCGCTTGGCGCGGGTCGTGCCCGATGGACGGAAAAGCGGGTACGAGACGTGGGGAGACGGGCCGGCTTTGTGTTGTACCTTCCTTTGTCTCATCGCGGCCGCGTCCGGGATCTGGGGCCGGTGGTCCCGCCGCCCAAGCCGAGCGTCTCGTCAGGAACGGTCCAAGTGATACGACTGTTCCCCATTTCAAATGTTTTGCGAACCTGTCCCTAAGTTCTTTCAAGTCGGGCCTGGCGGCGTTATCGCGTCGTAAGTGCTTATTTTTCAGGCACTAACCGCGCCGCGGGCCCCTTCTTCACCCGGCTCACCCAGCTTCTCCAGGCGATCAAAATTATCTCCGATTCGTTGACAGTGGTGAAACAGCGAAATTATACTGAGTGAACCGGCTTGCACCATATGTCTTTTCATCGCCATTGTTTGAGTCGGTACTGCTTGGTTTCATGCTTTGAGCTTCGACATTTCGGTGGGCAGTTTTTGAATCATTGCTCGTGGGCCACGTTCGTGGCGGGTCAGATTGACGTAAGGGAACACACGCTATGACGCTGCTGGGGAAGATTTTCACTGGACTCATTGTGATAATGAGTGTGTTATTCTTGGGGTTGGCGATTTCAGTCTATGCCACGCACGTCAATTGGCGGGAACAGGCTTCCGAACTGAAGCAGGAATTGACGAGTCAGGAGCAAGTCAATCGCAAGCTCAAGGAGCGACGGGCCGATTTGAAGTCTCAGGTCGCCCTGGAACAAGCGGCTCGCTCTTTCGCGCTGGCTGAGTTGGAGACGAAGTACCAGACGCGTTCGGAGGAGCTCGAGGGGGTTCAGCAAGAGAAGAACGAACTCACGGCAACGGTGGGTACGACCGCCAGCGCGTTGGAGACGGCACAGAGCGAGTTGACGAACATCACCGCCGAGGTGGAGACGTTGCGAGAAACCGTGCAAGCCGCTCACCGGGACGCCGACGCGAAGTTTGCCAAAGCGAGCGAACTTACCGACGAAGTGAATCAAATGCGTCGTGTCAAGGATAATTTGGAGAAGCGGCAGGAGCCGTTGCAGCAACAGGTCGCGGGGTTGAAGGACGCGATGGACAAAGTGGGGGTGAGCGTGGATATCCGCCCGGACGGCACGGTGCGCACCGACGTCGACCGCATTCCGCCCGACGTCAAAGGGGAAGTGCTTGCCGTGGGCGAAAAGGACTTGGTTGAGATATCCATCGGGGCGGACGACGGCATCCTGGTCGAGCACCGCTTGGATGTGTATCGCGAGGGGGCCTACCTAGGCAAAGTCAAAGTGTTAAAAACATCTTCCGACCGCGCTGTGGCGGAGATTCTTCCGGAGTACAAGAAGGGCAAGATTAGGAAGGGTGACCGTGTCGCAACCAAATTCAGCTGATCGCGAACAACAAACACCGGTTCAGAAGCAACCATTCAACATATACACGGTGATGTTGATTATTGCGTTCTGTGCCATCACGATCGCCTGCTTGTTACTGTATCTTGAGTTGCGGCAGTGGGGGTCGTTCCCGTGGTGGAAAGCGGAAACCGGTGGAGGCGCCGCGACCTCGTGCATTTACGACACCGAGGCGGCGGACCTGCCCGTTCCCCGTCTGAAGTCGGGCGGGCAGCGGATGATATGACGCGACGTGTCCGTTGAGGTGGTCTTGAGTGAGAAAGCCCCCCCCGCGCCATTCGTTCTCTCGCTAGAGTCTTAGGGCGTAACGTGCGCGCACGCCGCGCGCATCCTTGACGTGAGCGACCAACGGGAGCGCCCCATCCCTGTGCGGTGTCCCTGTTTGGTTGGCGGCCCTGCCGCCTTAGGCGGTTCTCCGGGCAAAGCACTCCATTTGGGAGACGCGGAGGTTCACCCACGGCTCCCCTTGCAAAGGATACCGGTCGCGGATGACTTTGTCCGCCGCGAGTCCGAGCAACGGGAGGACGGGTTGCGTCGAGCAGCGTTTCACCCGGACAAGTCGGACCGCTTGAAGTATACCAGGGCAGTGCCCATTGGGCAGGCGCCCAACCCGCCGGCGGCCGGTTGGGTGTTTCCACTGGGCACCGCCCGCTCGGTAAGCTCCCCGCCGGGCTCGCGTTACGTTCCGTGGGCATGTCCTGCAACTGGCGCGACGGCAACGATTTAAGACGATCGCGGCCGGTTGTGGAAACAAGCTCTCGGTGGTATACTTGGGCCTTGTTTGAAATCGTGATCGGCGCGCGATTCTGGACGGTTTCGCAAGGCAGTATGGTGGGAAACACGCCATGGTGCGGAGGATCCGCCTTCTTCTCCACCGCGCGAAGCTTTTGCATTCGCGCGTTCCTGGCATGAATTCACGCGCCCTGTCTTGGAAGGGGGGGATGGCCCGCCCTGCTGAGTCGATACTTTACTTGAAAGGATGCCCAGTTGGCCTCTGACGAACTCCCGCCCGACGATGTGACCGGGACCGATGATCCGGCGGGCAACGGCGGTAATGGCAATGGCGGCGGCCACTCGCAATTGATCGACTTGCCGATCGAGGACGAGCTAAAAGGTAGTTACCTGACCTATGCGATGAGCGTCATTATTAGTCGCGCGCTGCCTGACGTGCGCGACGGGCTCAAGCCGTCCCAGCGGCGGATCCTGGTCGCCATGAACGATCTGAATTTGGGGCCCGGGTCCAATCGGGTCAAGTGTGCCAAGATCTCGGGTGATACCAGCGGAAACTATCACCCGCATGGCGAAAGCGTGATTTATCCGACCTTGGTCCGGATGGCCCAAGAATGGAACATGGCCCATGTGTTGATCGACAAACA
This sequence comes from Planctomycetota bacterium, assembly GCA_051745935.1. Classification (GTDB taxonomy): domain Bacteria; phylum Planctomycetota; class Planctomycetia; order Pirellulales; family Pirellulaceae; genus JBNJEM01. Next base: position 5,924 of record JBNJEM010000288.1, on the reverse strand, counting down.
GGGCAACTTCGGCTCCATCGCGGGGTTGCCGGCGGCGGCCATGCGGTATACGGAGGCCCGGTTATCGCCGGTTGCCGGCTTGATGCTTGACGATCTCAAGCTCGACACGGTCGATTTCATACCGACCTATGATGACAGCCGGATGGAACCGACGGTGTTGCCGTCCAAATTCCCCAACTTGCTGGTTAACGGCGCTCAAGGCATCGCGGTCGGCATGGCCACCAGCGTGCCGCCGCACAACTTGCGGGAAATTTGCGAGGCGACGATCCGCGTGATCGACGATCCGGATGTCTCCATTGATGAATTGATGACCATTGTTCCCGGCCCGGATTTCCCCACGGGGGGCATTATTTGCGGACGGAGCGGCATTCGGCGGGGATACTACACGGGACGAGGCACGGTCGTCGTGCGCGCCCGGGCCAGGATCGAGGAGAAAGCTCGCGGGCGATGCTGCATCGTGGTCAATGAGATTCCATACCAGCATTATCGAGATCGGGTGGTGGAGCGTATTGCGGGTCTGGTGCAGCAGGGGCGGATCCCCGGGATTTCGGAGATCTCCGATGAAAGCGACTTGAACGAGCCCGTGCGACTGGTGATCCATGTCAAACGGGACGCGGATCCGGAGGTCGTGCTGAACCAGCTGTACCAGTTTTCCCCCCTGCAAGACACGTTCTCGCTCATCTTCCTCGCCCTGGTCGATGGCAAGCCCCGGGAGCTGAATTTCAAGGCGTTGCTCGAAGAGTACATTCGCCATCGGACCACGGTCATTCGACGCCGCACCGAGTTCTTGCTGAACAAGGCCCGCCGTCGCAAACACACCGTGGAAGGACTGCTGCTGGCTCTGGCCAACATCGATGAGATCATCCATATCATTCGTGGTTCCCGCACCCAGCCGGAGGCCAAACAGAGTTTGATGGGGGTGGAATGTCCCGCCGCCATGATGCACCGGGCGCTCGGCGACCGAGGGTTCGAGCATTTTCAACGAGAACGAGGCGAAGCGGAGAGCTATACGTTGACGGCCGTGCAGGCCGATGCCATCCTCCGCATGACCCTGGGACAATTGGTCAACTTGGAGCAGGAGCGGTTGTCGGACGAACACGGCAAATTGCTCGATGAAATTTCAGCGCATCTCGAACTCCTGTCGGATGATCGGAATATCCTAGCCATCGTCAAGGACGACCTCCGTGAGATTAGCCGAAAATTCGGCTGGGATCGTCGCACCGAGATCAGCGGGGAGGAAATCGGTGGCATCGATTTGGAGAACCTGATTCGCGAAGAGACGATGGTCGTTTCGATCAGCCATCGAGGCTACGTGAAGCGAACGGCAGCGAGCGTTTATCGTGCCCAACGCCGTGGCGGTAAAGGGCTCAAAGGGGCGACTACCGAGGACGAGGATCCCATCAAACATTTGTTCGTGGCCAGCACGCATGCCTATCTGCTGTTCTTTACAAGCAAGGGGAAAGTCTACTGGCAGAAGGTTTACGAGTTGCCTGAATTGGGGCGTGAGAGCCGTGGCCGCGCCATCGTGAATTTATTGAACCTGGAAAGTGACGAAAAAATCACCGATTGCCGCGCGGTCCGCGACTTTAACCTCGATGGCCATTTCATGGTCATGGCCACTCGTCGAGGACTGGTGAAAAAAACGCCGTTGGAAGCATACAGCCGGCCGAAACGCGGCGGGATTATCGCCATCAAACTCCGCGAGGATGACGAACTCGTCGATGTCGTGGTCGCGAAACCAGGCGACGAAATTGTTCTAGCCACCGCTAAAGGAATGGCAATTCGATTCGAGGAGTCGGATATCCGGCCAACGGGGCGCAATACGTCCGGCGTGAAGGGGATTACCCTGGGGAAGGATGATGACCTGATCGGAATGGTCGTCGTTGATCCCAGCGCCACGTTGCTCACCGTATGCGAACACGGATACGGCAAGCGAACCCCGTTCGGGCCGGGAACCATTTCCACGGAAGATGCGAAAGAGGATGCCGAGGGCGAGGCCGAGGCCGAGGGCGAGGCCGAGGAGGAGCCCACGACCGTTGCTCGATATCGACTGCAACGACGCGGCGGCAGAGGTTTGCGAAATATCAAGACAACCAAACGCAATGGACGCGTCGTTGGCGTGGCCCGGGTTTTCGACGACGACGAATTGCTCATGATGACCGCCCGCGGCAAAATGCAGCGAATCGCGGTGAGTGAGATCGGGACGATCGGTCGCAACACCCAAGGGGTCCGGGTCATGAGGCTGGGCGAAGATGACGTGCTGGCGGCGACGGTACGGGTGCCGAAAGAAGCCGATAACGGGGAACAACCCGCCGAGCAGGCTGGCGAATTGCCCTCGGCGGCCCCCGAGAGCGCAAGCGGTACCGAGAACGTGAAGGAACCGAGCCCCGACGAGACCGTTAACCACTCGGATCAGCGGTCGGACACCACGCCAGATCAAGAGTCCAGCACGCAGGGCGATTCCGATCCAGCGGATCGCTAAACAGCCCTGCCAGTTGACCCAGTGGCCAGTGTGTGCGCCAGCCTTTCCAGGCTGATATGCGCCAATCAAAGCGACTCTGGAAGCACGGCGTTCGAGGATCTCGGTTGTTTGCGCGGGTCAAGGCACGGCGAGGTTCGTTCTCGCCGTGTTCAATGAACTCAGTAAGGACACAAAGCCATGCGATTCTTCCCTTGTGCACACCAAAAAAGCCATAACGAGACCAGTGAGGTTTCCTTTCCCCCAGGGCGTTTTGGAAGCGGGAACCCCGTTTGGTTTCGGGCTGTACGAAGACGGAATGAAACCGTTCAGCCTTCCTCCCATCCAAGGCGTTCCGGAAGCGGGGAGGCAGTTCCGTTGCCGGGTGCGGTGAGCGAGACTTGGTGGAGACGCCTGTTGGTGTCTTTCCGGCCTGGAATGAAGGCGGGCCACGGCGCCCCTTGCGGGCTGTTGCTGGTCGCGATGCTCGTGATTCGCGCGATCTGGCCCGGCGGCAGTGCCGCCGAGGAAGCGGGGAACGAGAATCAACTTCTGCAACGATTGATTCGGCAGGGCGTGCAATTGCCCGGGGATTTGACCGTCCAATTGCCAGAGCCGGATCTGGTGGACGGTCTCGACGAGAGTCAACAACGGAGAATCGTCAGCCAGCTCGCTCAACGCCATGATTGGAAACAGTTTGTTCGCGATTCGACCGTGGCGCCGTTCATGTTGAAACAAGCCTACCTGAAAGACGAACAACGTCGGCGGGTCGGACATGTGGTGGATTTGTGGTTCGTGGCGCATGGGCCACTGCGAATCTTCCAAGAAACAGGTCGCGCCAAGGAGGTGTTCGGGACGGACTGGACGGGTGGAAATGACGCGGACGTGACGGTGCAAGAGTTGGATGACCAGGCGGTGCTGGAGCGGGGGATCGAGAAGATCGACGAAGACGCGGAAAAATATGCATTAGTCGGCTTCTCCCTGATGAACAGAGTGTACGTGCAGGGGGTGGGGCACGTTCGCCGCTCGCACACCGATGAGTCGGTGGTCATTGCCTGGGAGCTGGATCCGCGTTTCAACGCGGACGATCATCGTGCGGCCCCTGGTGCCAATGGCGATTTTCCCCGCGAGTCCGAGCAGGGGGAAGAGGGACCGCGGGGGGCGAGCTTCCAACCGGAAGGTTCGAAATCAAGGCGGTATAATTGCTGGCAACCGATAGAGACCACGAAGCTTGGCCAGCGCGAACGCGGCGCGCCGCGACCTTATCAAGGATACGCGGGCTATCTTAAAATCACGAACTTGTCGGTCCCAAAAGGTGCTTTGCTGTTCGAAGCCCATGCCGTGTTTCATGAGCCAGAAGAGTGGTTTCGCGGCTCCAACTTCTTGCGTTCCAAGATACCGCTGATGGTTAAGGAAAGTATCAACGGACTGCGCCGAAAACTGGCAAGCGGGCGGCATCGAAGTGGTTAGCGGAGATCGGGGGTTTGCAAGCCCCAACGCTTGGGCGTGGCCGATGAACGCAACGTGTTGCGATAACCGTTCACGAGCAAAAGACTGATGTCGGCAAACGTTCGCGCGTCCCTTGCACAGATTGAGGAAAGACTTTTCGAGGTGCAAATGCCACGGGCTTGTCCCGTGGTCCGTTACGTTCCACGCTACCGACGGGCAGCAGTGGTGTGTCTGGCCGGTGTGTAGCGGCGAGCGTGAACCACCACGGGACAAGCCCGTGGCATCCATGCGGGCCTTGCGTGTCCAGGCCGGCACCCGTGAACGGCTATGTGTTGCGCGGGCAAGCCCGTGCCTCACCGGCCTTGTGCCGAGGGGGCGCATCGACGCCGGCCTGTCCGGTTAGGGCTCGCTCAAGAATAACTTCGCAATTCAACGTGCCTCCGAATCGTCCGGCACACTGGCTGCGCTCGCGTTGAGCGCTATCAGAAATGGAAGCCTGTCCCGCGCTTGCTCAGCCACCCTCCGAAAAATGGCGAAGTTGTTTCTGAACCGTTCCTTAGGACGATCCCTTTTGGGTGACGAAGCTGGGATCGGGTTGCCAGAGATACAGGAATCGTGGCAGCGAGCTGCGATCGAGTCCGGGGATATTGAAAGGAAACAGTGAGTTTTGCAGCGGCACGTTTGGCGTCACATCGTACGCCGTCAGCGCGCGATCATTGCAGCGGCGGTACATGACGACACCGGGTGACTCGCCGAGTCCGGCTGACTGACCAGCCAAGACAATCGCGTCGTCCAAATACCCGATGCCATCGATCAGCTGCTTTTCATGGGCCTTTCGAGCGGAGAACACGCGCCCGTCGAAGTCCTCTTCGGTCGCGGCGTGATGCGGCCGCGTCCGCGTGACCTCGCGTTTGAACCGCTCGTGGAATTGCCCGGCAATCCCGTCCAATATGGCCCGTTCGTCCGGATCCATGGGCCGAATCGATGAGGCCATGTCAATTTTCTTTCCCGCTTTGATGGGGAGCGGGAGGACGTTGAATTGCCCTAGGGAATCCTGCAGATTATAGAGATTCATGATCACGCCGACCCCGCCAACGATGGAAGTGGGATGTGCCATGATGGAATCGGCGGCCGTGGCCAGGTAGTAGGCCCCCCCCGTCCCGACATCCATCAAACAGGCAATGACCGGAATGTCCCGCCGGCTCTGAAACGTCATCAGATCCCGGCGCATGATGTCACTGGCCGTCACGCCGCCACCGGGGCTGTTGATGCGAATCACGACAGCTCGGATTCCAGGATCCCGCTCCGCCTCCTTTAGCTTTTCACGAAACAAGGCGACGGGGTTTTCCCCCAGGGATTCGTAGCCGCGCATGTTTTGATCCACCAGTAGACCATCCACGTCGATCACTGCAATTCGCGCCTCGCTGTCGGGCGAGCCCGACACCACGCGCGGGTGCAGGCGGGACGCCGTGTTATCAGGGGGCATCCGTGTATCGACATCCCCCGTCATCACCACCCTCAAGGGGCGATGAGCACAGCCGATGGTCAGAAAAAGCGCTGCGGTTACAGTGAAAATGCGTAGCATGGCATGGAATCCAATGCAATGGGGGATTTTACAGTTACCATCGGTTGACAGGGTTCCATGGATGGAACGGATTTGACCGGGCCTGCACAGCTTTTCAAATCGACGCACGGTCTATCGCATGAAAAAGTTGCCTCTCTTGTCCTGGTTGACGGATGAGCGGACCACGCGGAATAATGATCGGTAGGCGTTCAGCGGTACGGCGGCGAGCCGAGGGAGGGGGCAAGGTAGCTCGGAATGAGGATGCATGGGGCGGTGCGGCCTGGGGGCTCCTCCGCAAAGTTCGTATCGCTGCCCGGGAAAAGTGCCTTGGGAATCAAGCAAGGACAGCATGCGCGTGGGCTGATGAAAAACCCGAAAATCGGACAAAATAGAACAAGTGGGTTGTCCCGAGTTTGTCGCGCGTGCTTGATTGAAGAGTGGAAGATTTCGCGA
>JBNJEM010000287.1:0-9547 GCA_051745935.1 Planctomycetota bacterium | reverse complement strand
GCACGGATAACCGCCGTAATGGAGCGAGGAACCTGAGTCTCCCCTGGCCCGAACTGGGAACGTCACTCGAATCCCTTAAATCAGACAGTTATTTCTTAATAGAGCCTAACAACGCGTGCAACAGCCGGTTCCACGCTTATCAACAATACGATTCGCTCGTGGGAGCACCGCGGGCCCGGCGGCCCGCGGTGCTCACCCGGAGCGTCGACTTAGTTCGCTGGTGGCAGCACGATGGTTTCGTTTTCGGAGAACTTGGCTTCGCCAGTTTTCCCGTCCATTCGATACCGTACGTGCAATTGCTTCACCACGCCGGACGCTGGATCACCACCAAACGCCTCGTTGTACTTCTTGGACGGCAGCACAATCAGGGGGAAATCCGTGGCGTGCTTTTTCAGAATGTCCGTCACGTCCTTTTGCTTGTCCCCCCCGCCATAGGTCGCCTCGATGATTTCGAGGTCCACGGGGTCGCGTTGCACTTCTTTGAGAAGCTCTTCGACATCGGCCTCGCCGCTGATCTTTTGCGCGACGGACATGGCCACGGCGGTGGCTTCGTCCTTAAGCGGCGGATGCTGCGCGGCGTCCACGGCCAGCCGCAGCATGCCCACGCTCGGGTATCGCTCGATGACCTGCAGCACCAATTCCCGTTCCGCGTCGCGCTGGGCCGCTTCCCAGGCCTTGCGGCACATGGCCACTCGTTCTTCGTCGGACATGCGCGTGCCGAACTGGCGCGGGAGCCGAATATATCCGCGGAGGGCGCGGACCTGATAGGGGCAATCGTCGTCCTTGGCCAGTTCCAGCAATACGGGGCCCGCACTGGCCGACATCCATTCGCCCAGGACGCGAGTCGCCACATCCTGGAGGTGACGATCATCCGAGTTGGCCGCATCGGCCACCGTTTCGAGCGCGGTCTCGCCGCCCATGCCCTTGAGTGTCTCCAGAATGGCCTCTTGGGCGGACGCGGACGCCTGCTCCATCGCATCAGCCAGTTTTTGAGCGCACGCCTCGCGTTGCGGCATCCGGATGCAGGCGGCCCGCAGGGCCTTCAGGGCGACGTCAGCGTCTTCCGGATTCGGGGGATTGATCACCCGTTCAACCAACACCGGCACCTCTTCCAGGGTGGCCACCTCGCCCAACGCCTCCAGCGCGGCGGCCCGGACAGCCGCGTCGCTATCATCGACCGCTTTCAACAACGGCTGCACCGCGTCGATCCGTCGCCGCCCGATGGCTTCAATCAGCGCGATGCGTTTGCGTCCCTCGGCCGTACTCAGACGCTCCACCAACGTGTCATCGACCTCGTCACCCGGCAAGGCCTTCAGCGCGGATTTCGCCGCCGCCGCCACTTCCTCGTCATCCGCCGTGGCGGCGTCGAGTAACACCGGCACGCACGATGCGTCGCCCAGGCTCTCGAGCACTTCGATCGCCGCGATTCGCACCGTGCTCGCCCCGCTCTTGGCAGCCTCCAGCATGGCCGGGCGGACTCCAGCGTCCCCCCGGTCAGCCAAGGCCGAGATCAACAACGCCTGCAAGTCGGGATCGACTTCGTCCAAGGCGGAGACGAGTTCTTGGGAGACGCGAGGGCCGGACAGTTCGCGGGCCGTCATCAACGCAATCGAAACCATGGCCTTCTCACCTGATTGCAACTGTTCGATCAGCAGGGGAACACCCTCCACCCCACGAGCCAAAATCGCGCCGCGGGTGGCTTCCACAATACGTTGGTCGGGAACATCGGCTTGGCGCACTTCATCGTACACCGTTTCAGCCTCGTCGGCCTTGCCAGCGGCCAGCAGCGTTTCAGCACACAGAATACACCCTTCCGCCACGGCCGAACGGACGGCTTCCGGGGCGTCGGACAACGCGTCGCGCAACGCTTCTCGCGCCGACTCGTTACCGATCCGCCCCAACGCCACCGCGGCCGCGGATGCCACGTCGGGTTCGGAGTCGTTCATCCGCTCAATCAACCCATCAACCGCCTTCGCGTCCTCGCGAACCGCGATGGAGTTAATCACGCCGATGAGCGTACGCCCCTCCACTGTCTCCATCGCGTCGCGAAGCGCCTGGTCGGCCGCCGGATCGGGAATGACCTCCAGCGCGATCCGCGCCCAAGAGGCCAGCTCGGGATCAGGCAACAATTCAGCCAATGCCGGCACGGCCTTTCCGCTGCCCCACACCGCCAGTTTCTTGCACGTAATGGCCTTCTCCGCTTTCGGGGCATCTGACTGCAGCAGCTCGATCAACGGCTGTTCTTCCACGTCGTCCGCCGTCGCGGGCACGGTCCACGACGCGAAAGCCGCCACCATCACGGCGGCCGCCGCAACAAACTTCACGGCTGACAACAAAACCCCATTCCCGCTTCGTACGCCGTCTTGCTGGCCGGAAACCTGGATGGTTTTTCCAGGGCTCTTGAAACTCAACATGCTTCTGTCCTTATATCAAATCGAAAGTTCTTGCCACCTCGGTAACTCATGAGCCGAATGTCGGGCGTCACACCTGCCACGGCGCGCGACTCGCTTCGCTTCGCAGCCGATTCGCCGCCTCGTCGTCAATAAACTCGTGCTTGGCCACGTCATATTTGACCTGGCGGTCCAGGAATAGCGCGATGTTCGTCGCGTGGCAAGCAATGTGCGAGAAGCATGCCACGTCCGCGTTGGCCTTGGGCTGGCTTCGCGTCTTCACGCAATCCAGGAAATCCCTGACGTGGAAGGTCGCCGGGTAACCACCGATCTGCTCCACGTCCCGCCCCGCCAACAGTTCCGGTGAACTGAGCACGAACTTGCCACTGTCTCCCGTCTCCACCCAGCCATCATCTCCCTCGAATCGCACCGGGCAGGAACCGAGCGGCAACCATTCTTTCTCGCGTAGAATCAGCTTGACCCCGTCGGCATATGTCGCTTCGATCTGTTCATCTTTTGGCGGGTTGTATTCAATGGGTGCCGTGTCGTCCGCGTCGGCCGCCCATTGGCACAGGTCGACGCAGTGCGACCCCCATTCCAGCACGCCGCCGCCCGCGAATCCGCCCTCCTCTTGAAAGGTGCCCATGAACCCGCCTCCTTTTTCGAAATGGAAGCCGTTGAGCATTTTCTTATTGAACGGCCGCCAGGCAGCCGGTCCCAAATACATGTCCCAATCCACCTTTTCGATCGGGGGCGCATCCTCCGGTGGCAGCCAGCCGCTCATCTTGGCCGACATCCCACGCGGATGAGCGTGCACTTTTCGCAGTTTTCCAAGCCGGCCGGTGCGAGCCAGTTCGCACGCAAACGCGAAATGGGGCAAATTTCGCCGCTGAGTGCCGGCTTGAAAGACGCGTCCGCAGCGCCGCATCGTCTCGGCCAACAGCAGACTCTGGGAAATGTTCTTGGTGCACGGTTTCTCGCAGTACATGTCCTTGCCCGCGCGAGCCGCATAGATGGCCGCCGTCGCGTGCCAGTTCGGCCCCGTGGCGATCAACACCGACTCAATGTCCTGGCGGTCGAGCAGATCACGAAAATCCCGATAGGTATCGCAATCGCTGTTCCCATATTTCTTGTCCGCCATTTGCTTGACGGCGACCCGTCGCGCTTCCTTGACATCGCACACGGCCACGAATTGGACATCCGGCTCCTCCAGAAAGCAGCCTAAATCATACGTGCCTCGGCCCCCAATCCCGATCCCTCCCAGGATAATCCGCTCGCTGGGCGGTACCCGCCCCTCTTTTCCCAACGCCGAACCAGGAACCAGATTGGGCACCGCCAACATCGCACCCGCTCCGGCCACGCGCTTCACGAACCGCCGCCGACTAAATCGTCCCGTCCGTTCTGACATAACACATCTCCTTTTTGGAGGTTAATCAAGCCACTTTTGTCACACGATAGCCGATTGGCGTACGTCAGGCTTTCTAGCCCGACAGCCGTGAATTCGGCAAAACACGACAGAATTCTCCGTCAACCGACGTCACGACGTCAGCCTCAATAGGCCGACGTACAAGGCTGCCAGTCGGCCAAACCGCTACCCATTCCTTGCTCTTGTCCACTCCCATCGTCTTACACCCCGTAACAAAACGAGGTGCCCGCTCCCAAAACTCCCTAGGTGAAAAGAAGCCTGACTGGTTTTGTCATGGCTTCTGAAACACCCTACGCCGGCCACGCTTGGGGGTCGCTCAAGGCGCACTCGACAGTGGAAGGCCTCCCAGCACTGCAGCCGCTATTGTCTAATACTCCGGCCCAACCTTCAAGAGCCGCCCCCCCGTCGCGTTTCCTTTCCCTCAAAGCGACTCCCGAAATGTGATGCCCAAACGTGGTACGGCGACCTTGCGAAACGGTCGAAAAACTGATTTTGGCAGGCTCGGAGGCCCATCGCACCCCATTTCCAGACGGACTCTCGGCCTCCGCCATTCGATCATGCAGCCACGCGAATTGCCGGCTTGGCCGCACTTTCACTGGCCCAAGCAAACCAGGGTGCCGTCTTTTCTCGAAATCAGCAGGCGGCCCCGAGCAGCGGACATGCCGTCGAAAACCGGCGACGAATCCAGCTCCAGCGAAAACCGTTCTGTTCCATCCTCCGCCGAAACCGCTTTCAAGATCATGCCATGTTTCCCTGCCAACGCCTGGGCTTGAGCCTCCAACCGTTCGCTTTGCTTCTCGCTGATAGGCCGATCGGGATTGTACACCTGCTCTTCATTCACGAGCACGGGAGGACGGCTTGCGTCGGGCAACTTTCTACCGGGAAAAAATCAACCGCCTGAAATATACCTTCAAGCGCGTCCGGAGGAATACGACCGCTGCGTGACTAGCATGAACGGCGGGGTCAGATGCCATCACGGCCCCACGGATTCGCTCAGTTTACCGTGTTCGACAGGCACACCACCGAACCGTCGACGCGAGGGATGAACAGCCGGCCCTGTACCGCCGCCATTCCGTCCCATACTGGGGGCGACGCCATTTGGAGGCGGCGGATCGTGCGGCCGTCATCACATGACAGCACGTGGAGGCGCCCGCGTTTTTCGTTCTCCCCGTCCCGCGAGGCGAGCGAATACGGGTCCCCCAATTGATCGATGGGCATGCCACCGACGAACAGCAAATCCCCCGCCCGCACCATTGATCTCGGCCTGATACTTAGGTCCGTCGTCCACCCGCCGCCGTCTTGTCTCGCGGACTCTCTGGCGGCGAAGTCCGGCAGGGAACTCTGTTTGTCCATCGGATCGGGACGTGGCGCCGCGAATACCGTGTTTTTCTGGCCACCGCGGCGGACGCCCCACACGGTTTTCCGGTTGAACGAAAGCATGAGGCCACAAGGCACCTGAATCGCCCTTCTGATAATCCAGGGATAGGCGACGGGGGTGTTGTAAAAATTGCCAGTCCCCAGAATCCAGTAATTGCGATTGTGTTCCCAGCCGTCGAGCAGATTAGACGTGGCAAACAGGTGAGAGCGCGGTCCCTTCTGCTCGGCAAGCTCAAAATCAAACCGCTTGTGATGCATGTAGATTGAATGGTCGTCGCCCACGAGTATCTCCGGCCTCGCTCCCCGCATGGCAAACGAGTCGCTCTTATCCGGCGCCAATTCGGTCTTATAGTCCATCCAGTTCTGCCGGTTCTTACGCGACATCTCTTCGGCGTTTTCGGGGGGATCGAGCGCTCCGGGATGCTCGCTTTTGATGAGTTTTTCAGAAACCACTTGCCCTGACACCGGGTCGAGCCCCACGAGTCTGATACCGCCATCCAGATAGGAGGATCTACCCGCCGCGGCATACACAACGCCTCGCCGTCGAACTCCACCGGCATCTAGGCTGTTCCGGTTGGAAAGCGGCTGGGCGGACGTCGTTTCCACCTTGGCCGAACCGACCGGCGAGGCCTTCCCTAGCGACACGTACAGCACGCTGCCGTGGACCGGCCACAGCGATTCCGGTTGATTCAACGCCATGGCCTGCAACGAGCCGGGGGCGGCCCGGTAACGCCAGACCATGCGGCCGTCGGACTCCCGCAGACAGTACACGTAGCCGTCTCGGGACCCGAACAGGACCAGTCCTTCGACCACCGTCGGTGGCGAATCGACTCGCCCTCCGGCCGTGAACGACCACAGCGTCCGACCGGTTGCCATATCGAGCGAGTGAACCGTGTGTGCATCAACCTGGGCGGCATATACCTTGCCGCCAGCGGCGGACACGGCGGAAAGTTTCCCTCCCAGCTCGGTTTTCCAAGACACTTTCACGTCGGCCGCGATCTTGGCGGAAGTGGAACCGCCCCTCTCGATCCCGCCTCGATAGGTCCACCAGGCTGAATCCGGAACAGCGGGCTTCGTCTGGCCAATCTCCGCGTAGGCTGGCCCTTTTTCGAGTTTCTCCATGTCTTTTCCGGCCTGAAGTCCAGCCTGTTGACGATCGCTGGCCAGCGCCCAAAAGCCGAAAAGCTTCGCTTCGATGTAGCACCCACAAGAATGCGGCGGGGCGTAAATGAGACCGTTGCAGGGGGTAATCCCCACCCGGCACGTGCCGCGGACCCAGTTATTGCGCGAATGGTTCGAGCCAGTGATATCGATCATCTCGATCCCGCGCTTGGCGGTGATGATATACTTGCTGGTCGCCTTTCCCGGATAACAGCGATAATGGTGGCCATCCGTCCACAACCGTTCGATGACCGGTCGCTTCTTTTTCACCTCGCCGCCGCGAAGATCGCGTGGTTCGGCGAAATCCGGACCGAGCCAGACCAATCCGTCGTGGATATAAATTTCACCCGGAGCACTTTCCAGGTTCGGATAATAATCCGTCTCCCAGAGTTGACTCCCGTCATTGGTTGAAAACGCCCCCAATTTCCCGCCGTACTCGTGCACTCGAGGGTGACTGCCCAGGTATTCGTGGATGTCCCGGTTGAGGGATCTGGGATCCTCGCCGCCGTACGAACACAAAACCACGCCGTCCTTTACGAGGAGTTTCTCGCGCGGAAAACCGAGCTTTACCTTTTTCTCTGGTCCCGGCAACGAAGTTCGCCACAACAGGGTCCCGGTCTGGGCCGACAGACAACAGAGCGACTTTTCCGTTTTGGCGAACACGTTGCCGTTCGCGGCAGCCAACGTCAAAGGAATCACTCCACCTTCATCGCTCGAGTCCCACCTCCAGAGTTGCGTGCCCGTATCGGCTTCGATCGCCACCACCTCATCGTTTTCCAGAAGAACGAACAAACACTCGCCGGCAATGATCACTTCTTCCAAGCCGCTTGTCCCCTCGTAGCTCCTGATTACCTTGCCATCCGCGGCATTCAACGCTTTGAGCATTCGGTCTTTTCCGAAAGCCGTGTAGACCCGGCCACCGTCGGTGACGAGTTGTCGCCACACGAGCTCGAGTCTTTTGCGGTACTTCTCGGTATCGACCCGCTTTTTCCAGAGCAGTGTTCCGCTGAACGCGTCGCGGGCGGCGAGCGTCCATTGGGCCGGCACCCTCATGTTGGAGGTCTCGGTTTGGTCGAACAAGTAGAACAGTCGGCCGCCGGCCGAGACCACGGTCCTGACCGTGGGATTCGTGCCCTTTTCCGCATGGTGATGGCGCCCCCACGTGGGCTCGCCGCGCCACTGCATGTGCCGCGGCGGGCCGACGACGGTGTCCTCCGCGAGCGCGTTGTTGTCGGGCCCATGCAGGGCGTGAGTCCACTCGTCAATGGCCGCCGATACCGGTTCCGTAAAAGCCACGTAGCCTTCACCGACGCGGCAAGACGGATTCGGCACGGATCGACAGCCTCGCGGACCGATCACCGTGCCACCTGGCGCGAGGACCCTCCTCACTTCCTTGGCTGCCACCTCGCGGCCGGGGTTGATGATCACCAGGGCGTTAACAAGATCGTCGGTGTACGGAAGACTCGCTTCCCGCCAGTGCCGCAACGAGACCGGACCGTAAACCCCCTTGTCCCGCAGGACTTGGCGCGCCTCGGGAATTCTCTCCGAATTCGCACACAAGCCCTGGACGACGTAAGACTCGTTCGGCCGCGGCGAGGCGATGAGGTCCGGGGAATCGCTCCCGACGCAAACAACGAGCCCCCCATGGACGCCCGCCCTCTCCAGCAAGTTCGGCAAAGATGGACCAGCGTCGCCCCCCAAAGCTGGCAAAGCAATCAACAGCGGGAAAACCGGTGCCCACCACGCGCATGAACGGACCTTGCTCTTGTGTGGCATTATTATCATCTCCCTCGATATATCTCAGGCGGTTGGATTTTTCCGGGTGGAAAGCTGCCCGACGCAAGCCGTCCTCCCGTTGGTCGGACTCGCGGCGGAGAAAGTCATCCGCGACCAGTATAATGACGGATGCTTTCTTGCTCGGTTTCGGTTCGCGACTCGCTTCCCGTCGGCCCGCAAGACCACGGATCCGCGTGAAGGGTCCCTGGCAATTCGCGGGCGGGCTGAGCGGACTCTGGCCTTGCGGTCAAACGGACCTTCCTCGAACCTCGCTCGAAATCAAGGCCCTCGTCGCCGCGTTCTCACCCATTTGAATCGCAAGTGCCGGTCCGGACTGCACGCGCAGTCGAATGCCGGTCGCGCCGCTGGATAGCCAACCATCAGGCTCGGCCTCGGCCCGCGTGTATTCCGTCCCGCCGAGAACATAGAGTTCCGGCCGTTTCGTGTCGCGATCGAGAATCCAGACCTCGGGGACGCCGAGCTTGGCATAAAAGTCGAGCTTTTCGTAAGCCTCGTCTCCGGGACTGTGAATTTCGACGACCACACTCGGCGCGCCCTCGAAATATTCCTCACGGTCAATTTGAAATCGATCCGGGGTCAAAAGAACCAGGTCGGGAATGCGGTAGTCCGTGGGCCAGCCACCGGGTCGCGCCACGTTGACCGTCGGAAACACCCGATTTCCACGCGGCCGCGCCCAGTGGATCTCCAGCCAAACCGCCAGCTGATGTGCCAATTCCTGACGGGCTCGACTCGGCATGGGCGGCATGTGCAGTTCCCCTTCCCACATCTCGTCCCAGTGATGGGCCCCGCATTTCTTGCGCCACGCCAACAAATCCGGCGTGACCTCGGGAATGATTGCTCGCATGGTTACCGTCCTCGATTTGCCTATCAGTCGAAGCAAGTGCGCACTCTCATCGTGAATGGTCACTCGCCGAGGTGGTCCTATCCGAGCAACTGGAAGTCTTTTCCCGGCAGTCAGCGTCCATTCAAACTGGCCAACGCAGGCTTAACCACACGGCCAGTGACCACGACCTATTCCACGGGTACGGGATCCGACACGATGTGCTGCAGGTGATGCTGGTAATTCGTTGCTTCATGACAAGACCTTTCAAGAAGTCCCCCACGGGGGAACAAGGATCAGGTTTCGCGCGTTTCCAATAGGTGTGTTTGTTTCCTTGTCCGCGATCTTTGACGCTCCATCGTGCTGACGGCCCCGAGTGGCACAAGCCGTCAGCCGATGCCGCGCCCCCGTGATTCGCACCGGAGATTCTCAAACAGGTTCCCGTGACCAGGTTACCGTGAACATCACAGGGCGGATACGTTACCCTAACGTTGCAAACAGTATATGCAGGACGGGTCTCCAGGCCCGTCTTTTCAAGTACGAAATCGTACTTGATCTGGTGTCCGCGGATCTCAC
>JBNJEM010000286.1:0-9574 GCA_051745935.1 Planctomycetota bacterium | reverse complement strand
GTCAACGACCCCGGCAGACCCCGAACGACCAGGCCACGCCGCCAACGTCCGCGGCCTGGAACCCCGCCAGCCCATGCACCCGGCGCACGGCGTGGGCGCTGCGGGCGGAACCAGCCTCTGAATGCCCGGTGGTGGCGTGACGCGGGCTGGGCATGAAGGTGCCTTCCGTCTCGGGACGGAGTCCCAAGCTACCAGATCGCCGGGAAGCTCCGCCACGTCCGCCGCCCGTAGCTCGGGAATCCTTTCCCGAGACGAACCGCCGGAACACCTCGCCACGTCCGCCGCCCGTCGAAGAGGCAGCGGAGCTGTACCGCGGCGTGTCAACGATCCCGCCAGACCCCAAGCGACCAGGCCACGCCGTCAACGTCCGCGGACTCGAACCCCGCCAGCCCATGCACCCGGCGCACGGCGTGGGCGCCGCGGGACTCGCTGCAGGACATCCTGCCATGGGTCGAGGAACGACTTAAGGGAAGCACCCCCCAGGGGGACAGGTGATGAGCAAACCATCCGGCAACGAGGGCCCCATCGGGATAACCAGTCGGTCAAGCCGACCGCGCGCTACGCGCGCGGCGGCTTACCTCGGTCGTTCTGTGCTCCAATTAATCTGATGCCGATGGCAAATCGCAAGCAGCGCGCTCAAATCGCAAACGAGACCGTTGAGATACTCGATCGAGAGTCGTACGTTTTTGGCGGCGCGACGGTGTCGCTGTCCGCTGCGCTCGACGATATGCAAACGGGGACCGTCCTCTACGGACCTGCTGATCTTGATTTGCTCATCGATTCGATGGACCAGCCGCAGCGACGCGAAAGTACGGTATCCGTCTGCAACTGCACGACCTTTGCCGCAGCACGATCGCTGATTGATGCCGGATATCAGAATCCACTTTGCCTCAATTTCGGGTCGGCCAAGAATCCCGGTGGAGGATTTCTGTCCGGATCACAGGCGCAGGAAGAATGTCTTGCTCGTGCGTCGGGGTTGTACAAATCTCTAGCGTCACAAATGACGTACTACGACGCAAATCGATCACATCCATCTGCACTCTACACGAACCACATTATCTATTCGCCTCGCGTGCCGGTTTTTCGATCTGACGATGATGTACTCATTGGAGAGCCTTATTTTGTCTCGGTTGTTACGTCACCGGCCGTAAACGCGGGAGCCGTCCGCAAGAACGAACCATCCAACGTTCAATCGATACGATCCACAATGGAGACAAGAATTCGGTCTGTTCTCGCCGTGGCACGACAACATGACCACAATGCGGTCGTCCTCGGTGCATGGGGCTGTGGCGTATTCGGCAATGATCCGTCTGACGTCGCACATTGGTTCGCCGATGCACTACTTGGCGATTCGCGATTCGCTGGGGCGTTCGACCGAATCGTGTTTGGCGTGCTGGACTTTGCTGACGACACACCGACGTACGAAGCGTTCCGCCACGTTTTCGCCGAGGAATCGCACAGAACAAGGCCGTGAACGTGCGGACTGGCAAGGTCTGAGGGACGAGCGGGGGAAGACCCCCCGATGGCTGGGTTCCATCGGTACGGCCACGCGGAAGTCGAAACTCAACTGAACCAGCATGCTCGGGTCCACGTGGAGGCGGGGATCCAGCACGGCGATCTTGCCGCCCGCAACCTTCAGCGAATGCTTTCCGCCGATGACCATCCCCGGCTCTTCGGTCAGTTCGGTCTCGGCACTGCCCTGCTACTTCGCGGCGCGCTGCTCGAACCCCCTTTCGAAGTCCTCCTGGAAGATCACTCTCTTGGAGGCTTCGCGTTGCTCGTCTTGCCCTGTCGCGGGCGGCGCGATGACAACACTGAGAAGTGGTAACACCGGCGTCGGCTGAAACATCGGCTGTCGTTCCTTTCGTGTAGGCGTTATGCAAATGTGCACGCACTGGATGGAATGTGAACCCTATTGTTGCATAAAGACGGCGTAGGACGGGTCTCCAGGCCCGTCCTTTACAGCGCATAAATGTCTTTTTGCGGTTGTTTGAAGATCTCACATTTCGTGAGATCCGCGGACAACAGATCAAGTACGATTTCGTGCTTGAAAAGACGGGCCTGGAGACCCGTCCTACATATACTTTTTACAACGTTAGGGTGAATCTCATGTTCTTCTGATGAAACTGCCGTCTCAGCTCCCCCGTTTCCAGTTCGGCGGTCCGCAACGCGTTGTGGAGTTCGCGGGCGGTGTGCAGATAGTTGTCGTCGTACAGCCCGGCGCGGATGGCCTCCAGACGCATTGAGATCTCTTCGATGACGCTCTCCACCTTGTAATCGCCGTCGGCGGTCGGATGCAGCCAGGTGATGGTCCGTAACGCTCTAACGTAAGGATTCAGCACGTCCTTCAGGATGTCAAGCAACTCAACTACGGGCGCGTCCGCCACTCGAACGCGTGCAAAGCTGGACCAAGTTCGTCAGCGAAGCGTATTGGAACGTCGAGCTGAAAGGATAGTCTGGTCTCGGTAGGGCTTGTTCCATCCCGATGCCCTCGGACTACTTCGGCTCATAGAAGAACGCTTGGTCGTCTAGCGGCTTGACCCACACGTTTCGGAAGCGGACGGCGTTGTCGTGGTCTTGTAGGAAAAGAGGCCCTATTCTGGTTCGCTTCTGCTGCTGCCAGATCTTCTTCAAGTAGGGCGTTGTCTTGTACCGGTACGGATGATAGACCGAGCGGGGCTCCCCGAACCTTGTGCCGTCTTGCACCTTGACGCCGTTAAGGAAAGCGGTGATCGATCCCTCTTCGACGATCTTGCCGTCTTTGTCGCGGCGAGGAGCACGATAGCGGATGTCGTACACCTGCCACTCGCCAGGCTTTCGGCAAGCGTTGGCCAGCGGTTTCGAAAACCCGTAGATTGCGCCCGCGTCACCCTGACCGAGCTTCTTCGCGCCGAAGGAGTTGATGATCTGCAGCTCGTAGTTACCGTGGATGTACACACCGCTGTTGCCGCTCCCCTTTTCGGGCAGCATGAATTCAACGTGGATGTCGGCATCTCGGAAGTGGAGCTTCGAGACGATGTGGTTCGCTCGCGTATCGCCCCGCGTGGAAACCAGGGCCCCGTCGACCACCGGCCAATTGATCGGCCCCCCGTCCTTGGCCAGCATCTGATTGGTGCCCTCGCCGTCGAAGAGCACCACGGCATCGGAAGGCGGCGGGACCGGCAGCTTCTGCTGGTCGGGAGCGAAGTCTTCCGAGACAGCGGTTGTGGTTGAAACAACTACAAGCAGCAGGGCCAGCGTGTGCATCAAAAGGTTCCTTTCCCTCGTATTGTCGATCCGGTAAGCCGCGATCCCCGTTTTCGCCACGGTGCGTAGCCCGGGCGACGCCGATTTTGCCAGGGTAACCACTGCACAGGGCCACGTCAAACGTTCCACGACCCCGGCGTCGCCCTGACGGGCCAGGACATCCTGCGTCTGCTCGGCATCTGACAGAGGCGGTAGGGGGCACGGGGAGCGAGTAACCCTGAGCGAGCCCGCGTGGCCTCGAGGTGGACGGCTACCTGCTTTTTCCGGCTTGCGACTCGCCTTTCACCGGGCGGGCGAGCAGGTACGCCGAGCCCATCTGGTCGATCGACTGCTGGTCGATGGCCCACCCGCCGCGATCACGGAAGCTCCCGGCCTCGACGAGAACGCTTGCGGGCTCCGCCGCGGCTTTGGGGTATACATGGCGTGGCATGTTGCACTGCTCATAGCGTGGACTTCGATTGCAGGGATTCGGAGATCCGCTTCCATTGGGCTTTTCCTTGTCCACCGCCGGTCTAGCCCCAGTGAGAATGGCGCCAGGATCGCTCTTGGCGCCATGGTGAGTTGTCACGGAATGCGGCTCGCTCAATCCAGGCGCGTTTTCGCCGCCCAGTTCCAGAATCCGCTGTCCTGGCAGATCGAGCAGATCCGCGACGGCCACCACATGCTGCCCTGGACGCCCTACTCGCGGAACATGAACGCCGCAGCGGCGGAGTCGATCGAGGCGCAGATCAGACAGCTTGCCGAGTGGGGCCTGCCCTTCGTCCTGCTCACCGGCGGCCAGTGGGAGGCGGACTTCTACTCCAGCGAAAAGTTTCAGAGGACCATCGAGCTTGCGAATCGGCCGGGCCGCGGGGTAGGCTGGAACAGGGCCAACGATACGCCGTGATCAGAGCTTTCGGACAGCGAGTTCGTGGGCTGCTAGCACCCAGTAGGTTGTTTCGTCGTACCCGAGGGACTACTTTGTTCGCCAGGAAGAGAAATGGATAACAACATCTCACGACGCGCATTCGTAACAAAAATGGCCGTCAAGTATCGTGGCCTCGGACAAATCCTTGTTAGCTTGCTCGTGGCCGTTCTCTTCGCGTGGCTGATTGTCGCTGTCCTCCGGTTCTTATTCGGCATCACGCTTCAAAGTTGGATGCTGATTGGATGCATTGCTCTGCTCACGGTTTTGGTTCACGGCATTCGGTGGTGGGCAGAACGCGTGTATGTCGGCCTCTCGCCTTTCGGGAAAGCTTTGTGCACTTCGGCAGGCGAAATAGTCCGGATCATCGCGTTTATTGTCATCGGCATATATGTGTGGGACGCCTTCAACAATAACGAAATGGGAAAAGCCATATCAATGTCAGTTGTCGGCGTTCTCTCTCTGGGCGAGCGTGTGCACGAGCGATATGTACAAACATTGGGCGAACAATCCGCTACTGGGCAATCCGGACAAGGCGTGCCCCGGTGAGGGCACGCCCTGTCTTGGCGTCTCAGCAAAGCACCGTTTGGTGCTCGCCGGGGGGAAGCCTCTGCAGAGGTGTTGGAGAGCGATGTTTGGCGGCCCGGCGGCAGTGGTTTATAATTGAGGGGGCCGGGATTCCCTAGAAACGAGCGAAGGTTATCGACTTGTTTGGTACTCCTGACGAACGTCAAGCCGCGCGGAAGCCGGATGAGAAGCACGACTGGCGAAAACTGGTGAACGATCCAGAATTGACTGAGGTTACTGGCGTGGGCGGCCTCAGCTTTTACGACGCCGAAGGTCTTCGCTTTCATCTACCCGCGTACCTGTCGCTGGCCGTCAAGGATTCGGAGGATCCACAACCTCAAAATGTTGTTGCGGAGCTATTGTACACCCTGACCCACATTTGGGAGTATAACCGAGAGCGATTCGCGATCCTCAATCTTGCCCAGCGCGAGTGTATTCGCGCCGTGTTGACGTATCTTCGAGCGGTGTACAACGTTCCGGAGAATCGGCCCTTTATTCGGGAAATCGATGAGGCACTTGAAGGTTACTGGGGTGCTGGAATTTGCGAATGATGTGACCGGGCGGGTAGGCTGGAATAGGGCTGTCAGCGCCCCCCGGCAAACGAAGGTATATTTCAGGCGGTTGGATTTTTCCGGGTGGAACGCTGCCCGACGCAAGCCGTCCTCCCGTTGGTCGGACTCGCGGCGGAGAAAGTCATTCGCGACCGGTATAATTCGAGATCCGACGATTGCGATTTCGGTCGATGGCACAAGCCGCCTGAGAATATGACGCCAAACGAGGTGAGCGAATGAAGATGCCTCGGTGGAATTCTTTCATTGGAGGATTCACAACCGCGATGCTGCTTGTGATCCTTGGTTTCGCTTGGACGCACTCCGAGATTCAAGGCGGGATCTCCGAGGATTCACCCGACGGTCAATTGACTTTTCGTGCGATGGGCCCGTTGGGCGGTGGTAAAGGCAGCACCTACATGATCAAGCTAATCGACAAGAATGCGGATTCTGTCCTGAAGCGTGTCGAGATAACTTTCGGCTCAAATGAAAGCACAGCTGGTCTGCGCGAGGGTAGAGGCGATATCAGATGGGATTCGCAGAGCAAGTATGTAGACCTCATCATGGCTGAGGATCCCGTAATACGTCTCTGGGTACCGAGTTCAGAAGACAGAAACGAGACCCCTGAAAGTTGCGGCTGTTTGAGGAATGATGACCGAAGATACCAATCTGTATCAAGACCAGGATGATCGACTGCCGTCCTGCTATCGGGCACAGGCGGGTGGAACCGCGCTGACGGCCGGGTCCAAATTGCCTACGTTTACAGTCATTTTGCTCCTGATAGCGGTGACGTTGAGTCTCCTGCAGAAGTATTGGGAACGACAGGCAGCAATTGGCGTTGCGACGCAGTTACCGACCGCCACCGTGGCGAGCGAGATTCACAGAGCTGAAGTCGTTCAACTAATTGGCGTGTCGACCGCATTGCTGGCGATCGGGATGTGGGGATGGGCATTCTATCGGAAAGAGTCAACTCTTGTCCTGCATTTGAGTCTGCTGACACTGCTGACAATCTTCCTGCTCATGCAGTTGCTAATGGTGTAGGAATGGCAAACCACGGCCGTATTGCGACGGGGTAATTCAACCCCATCGACCGGCCGAAAAGGTGCGTGATGACGGATGGGGCCCAGTCCGGCGCACCGTGGGAGGAAGCAGAAGGTAAGCGGTCAAAGTAGAATCCGGGGGCCCGAAATATCCATCGAAATTCGAGACCGCCGTACGACTCGGTGGAGGAGTTGACGTGAGCGCAGATTGGCGACGACTTCAAGAGGAAGCGATAGTGTATTACGATGGACAAAGATTTCGTTGAGCGCTTTGCCCGCTCGTTATCTCGGCTACCTGAAACGGATGTGCGGCTGGAAAGAATCCCGCCAGGGTTTCCGATCGCGACCGGATACGACGACGACGTCATGTTGGTTGTCGTGCGTGTGGGCGATCCGGCAGCCACCGCCGATGCAATACTTCCCCTGATTACCATGGCGGAGAGTGCTTTTGTACTGGAAGAATTTGCCAGGACACATGGGCTGATTCGAAAACGAATACCCATTGATACGGCCCAACGCGTAAGAGATACGCTCACTAGTGTCGGGACGGAGGTCGAATTCGTGCGGCCGATTTCGGATTGAGCCTTTGTGGCATAGATACACCAATTGATAATCTTGGAGATCGTCGAAGTCACATGTTGTTCCGAATCCTATTGACGGCCATTATGGCGATCATTGTCTTTGGATACGGGTGGTTGCGGATGGGGCCGAAACGGTGTCCGAATTGCCGGAAGCTGGTGTGGGGTGTATGGGGTATCCCCGTGGGTATTAGACGGATGCACTTTCGCTGTAAACAGTGCGGCACAGAGTTCCAAGGACATCGGCGACTGCCTCTTTAGGCTGCTGTCGGAGTCCGTGTTATCAATCTATCCATTGATGAACAACTCGCGGCTCGCCGGAGGAGACAAGCCTCCCTAGAGGCATGGCCGGTTTGATGTGGAGCGGCCGAGTGGTAGCGGCTAGAATCAAAGCGGTCGGGCTTCCGAGACACGAAGGAACACTCCTGGATGCGTTGTCCGTAGTGACTTGCCCGGATCGTTTCTCAGACGTTAAGGACTTGTTTTGCTGCCGGTTGCCGGGAGGTGGCTGGGATCGTGAGGCGTGTTATCATGTAGTCGGACGATTCATTAGCGAACTGGTGCCGGATCGTTAGGTAAACGCTTACGTGGTAGAGAAAAAGTGATGTGGCAGTGTCCAGAATACAACGAAACGGTTGTTTTGGATTCGTCAACACTCGTTGATGGGAATTCCGCGGTGATACGATGCGGCAATTGCGGGAAGGAAATTAAAACTCGGTCGTTCCACGCACTCGGACATGAGTGCCCCCATTGTGGGCAATGCCGGTTGGCACAGGAGTTGAAGTGCACGTACGTCTGCCCACAGGTGTCGCACCGCCACTCGTGTTCGCCCATGGCGGCGGTGCGACAGGCCATGAGATCCCGCAGGACGTGCTCTTGCCGGGCCAACCGGTCGGGCGGCCCGCCGCCGCGGCGGGCCTGGTCCAGATAGTCGTCCCCGAATTCGTGCGTGCAGGGTATGGGGATTCTCACGTGTCATGCCAGTATCTCCTTTGATTCCAACAGGTTCTTACACGCTCGGCCCAATCCGATTGTACGTTATCGTTCCGACGGTCTCATTCGCACGTGAACGGCCAGGTCTTCCAGGAACGCGGGCAGCGTGATCTCCAAGCGACCGTCGCGAACGGCCGCCTCGCGGTTTTCTTGCGCTCCGCTGGCGGGCTGCAAGAGCGTTACCGAGACTTTTCCCGAAGCCAGCAGGAAGTTCGGCGTCCCCTCCACGACATAGAGCGCCTCGCCGGGCAGGGCCTTGGCATTACCACCGTGTCCGAACAGGCGGACGTGATCGCAATCCCTCACGGCCAGCATCGGCTGGTTGCCTTCGCACTTGCGCCGAACACCGAAATGAACGAGAGCGGCAAACCAGACAGCCATCAGCTGTATCGGCTTTGTTATTCTGTGTGGTTCTATCTTCGGGCTTTCCATATTTTTAGCCGCTAACGCGAAGTTCAGCCGCGTGCGAGCATGCCCGTGCGGCTTGCACCATCGAGTAATTCTCCATCCTCACTAAGGGTCAAATAATCACACGGGTAGCACGTCGGCTGCAACGCTCTTGTTAGCCAGCATTCGGCGCGACGGCGCCCTGTTCCGCTGCCGGGATTGCCATGCCGGTTAACTCTAGTAGAATGCACCATAGTACGTGAAAAGGCCAGCTGGCATCGGAGGTGTCTTGTGAGCCAAACAAGCGAGAAGGTGGCGGATCGCGCAAAACGGATCTACGAGGAGCGATTGCGGACGACGCTGGAACAATCGCACATGAACGAGTTTGTGGCAATTGAGCCCATTTCCGGCGATTACTTCCTTGGGCACACGCTGAGCGATGCGATCGGCGCATCACGAACGAAATACCCGGACAGACTTGCCCATGCACTGCGTGTCGGTCACGAAGCGGCAATTCACTTTGGATTTCAAGTCCGATGAATGGCTCTGTCGACGGAAACGGACGCGCACTGCTCAGTGTTCGAATTGCGTCCGATCCACAATCGCAGGCAGTTGCGATTGAGGCCTGGATTGATACCGGCTTCAGTGGCGATCTGGTGTTGCCGCAAGTTGTCATTGACGCTCTGGGGCTGGTTCAGTCGGGAACCGTGGATGCAGTTCTTGCAGACGGATCGCAGATTGAAGTGAGGACGTACACTTGCCATGTGGACTGGTTTGGCGAAGTGCGCCGGCTGGAAGTTGTGGCAAATGACGGTGCTTGTCCCTTGCTTGGAGTTGGATTGCTTCTCGGCCATGAACTTCGGATCAACTATCACACGATGGTGTTGTCGTTGACGACGCCGTAGGTGCTCACGGATGCGTATAGAGTACCGTGTGTCTCTTGCTGGCGAACGGTTCAAGCTGACCGGGCCGCCGCCAATCAGCCATCCACTTGATTTCGACCGGATCGGCCGCTCCGGTCGAGCGATCGGTTAGGCGCCAACCCCTACTTCAGCCGGATGTCCTTGAAGACGCGGGTGCCACCCGTATCGCGATTCCGGACCTTGACCCACAGGTCAATCCGTTCCGGTTCGACCACGACCGGACCGCCCCACCGTTCCTCGACTATCGACTCCAGTTCGTCCTCGATTTCGGGCAACCCGATCCAACCAGGTCGACCGTAGTATTCCTTGACGGCTGCCCCCTTACCGTAAGAACCGCCATGCGGACCGGTCTTGACTGTTGCGTCTGTCCCCGCCGCGCGAATCGCGA
>JBNJEM010000285.1:0-9579 GCA_051745935.1 Planctomycetota bacterium | reverse complement strand
CGAAATCTTCCACTCTTCAATCAAGCACGCGCGACAAACTCGGGACAACCCACTTGTTCTATTTTGTCCGATTTTCGGGTTTTTCATCAGCCCAGGGCCGGGCTGGACCGGGACCGTGTTGATTGCCGCGTTTGTGTCCAAACCCTCGCGGTTCCACGGCACGGGACCCCGACGTCGCCCGAGAACCTAGCCGCGGCGCTGGGCGGGCTTACTCGAACTCGAGGAAGGCGAACACGAAATGAACGAGCAATACGTAAAGGGTTGCCCAAAGGATGGTGGAGGTTACCGCTCCGCTAACTGCCCGGCTGGAATCCTTGGGCGCCGCGCCCCGGGCATAGGCGATCATGGCGATACCGGCGGCACAGGCCGTGGTCTTGCCCAACAGCCAGTAGGTGCCGTCGTACAAGGGGGCTTCTGGGATTGTCAATTGGCGATGGAAATGAAGTTGCCAAAACCAGGGACCATGAGCCGGATGTGTAACCGTGAACACAATCAAGCTCGTGATCGCCGAGGCTGCGTACCCGATCGCCAAGAGGAGTGGCGTGCCCAAAAGAAAGGCATACAGGATGCCGGTCAGGAGGTAACGTTGCGGTTTGATTCCCAAGGACCGCAACGCATCCATTTGTCGTCCATAACATTTTCCACCGACGTCGGAGGCCACGGCGGCGCCACACCGGGCGGCGATGAGGATCGTGACGAGAATCGGAACCAGGATGCGATACAAAGCGAAGCCCATTGACCGCAGGAGGTCCTCGATGAGCAAAGGCTTGGTGTAGTTGGCACTGGGTAGGAATCTGAATGTGAAATGGGTTGAGACGAAACCAATGATGGCTCCGGCAATGGCGATATAAAGCCAAGCGGACGGGCTGGCCACGGCTCGCAAGTAGTGCAAAAAGAAACGAAATCCCCACCAGGGACTTTTCCAAATCGGCAACAGATTCCACGGAAGTCTCAGGCAAGCTTCCAGCAGGCGGGAGGTGTCCGTGAAAAAGCGAATGCCGCGGCGGGTGGCTCCCCGAACCACGGTTGGAACGCGTGTTGACGAGGCTTGAAGCAACTCGTTGCCCGAGCCCCCGGATTCGGCCATGATTTCGTTTAGCCGCGGCCAGTCTCCTTTTCCAATTTCACGCAAATCGCACGCTTCGGGATCCATCAAGTAGATGGCGTCCGCGATCCGCGCCAAAGCTTCGAAGTCATGGGTCACGATGAGCAAGGTGCGGGGATGGTTGGCGTAAGTTCGCTCGATGATCCCCGTGACCTCGGCGGCCGTGGCGCTGTCGAGTCCGGAGGTGGGTTCGTCATAGAGCACCACGTCGGGACCGTAGGCCAGCACCCGCGCAATGGCCAGCCGCTGACGTTGCCCACCGCTCAGGGAAGCAGTTCGGACATTGAAAGGCACCCCAAGTTCATCAAGCAGTGTACTCGCGGCAAGGCGGGGATCGGCTTTGGTTTCCACCGGGGCGTGGGCTTTGGCCAAACGTACATTCTGTAGAGGCGAAAGCTCATCGAACAAGGCGAAATCCTGAAATACCACGCCGACGGATCGTCGATCCCGGATTACTCGCCCCCTCTCGTCCAGCAGGGCAATCGCCCCGGATAGATGCAATTCCTCTTCCCGCTGGCCAATTAAACCCGCGATGGCTTTGAGCAGCGTGGATTTTCCGACACCGCTACGCCCCACAATCAATGTAATTCCGCCCGCTTCAAAGTAGCGAGACGTGTTTTCCAGCAGAATACGCGAGCCAGCCCGAAGCGTAACACCGCGCAGCTCAACGCCAGTAGTTAACTCGTGATCCACGACGTCCACCGCGCCCGGCGTCAGTTCCCCCATGATCGCATTCCTTTCAGCTGAACGGCGAATGGGTTCACTTGGGGATCGTCACCTCGGCGGACTCGCAAGATCCCATTTGTCAAGTCTCCTTCGCTCGGGCCGGAATCGGAAGGGGTATGAATAACCAACCAGCGGCAGTCCTTGTCCAAGATTTGGTTTCGCAGTACTTGCGCGAATTCGGGAGCAATTCCATCCTGACGCGTGCCAAACAGCAGGTCACCGATCCGCCGCACCGCTGGTTCAACGGATTCCGCCGCCAACTGCATGGCATCTTCAGCCTCGGCCGTGTTCCAATGTTGTTCCAGTCGCTGGTGGAGTCGCGGGTTATCCGTGATGACTTCTTGAAAAATCCGCAATACGATCGAGCGAAATTCTGGATCCTCAAGTATCCGAGTTAAATTGCGTTCGAGGCCTGATCGTACCTTTTCATTCTCGGAGATCTCCTCTAGGATCTTTCGCTGGACCGCGACGATATCCCCGCCGTGACGCTCTAGAACCGGTAACCCTTCTTCCCGTACGAACCGCTTCCATTCTTGCTGTGTTAATTGTTTTTTGGGCAAAAACGATTTGTCATAGACCACCCGCCAGCCAAAACGCCACAACGACGCTCGCTCAAACATCTCCTTCCCAATATCGTTGGCCAGCGGCTTCGCGCGACTTTGGACAATTGGCCAAATCTCCTCCCGTACCAAGGGAATGAGTTCCTGTTCCACCACCTGGTTCCGATAGCGGCTGGCCAGGCGCTCGAGTTCCTCGCGATGCCGAAGTAGCGACGCGGCAAGGTCCCCTTCCACCAGTTCAATGGCGTCCAGAAAACCGCTTACGATAACCGGCTTCAACGCCTCCACGACCTCCACGTGACACGCGTCATAGGCCCCCAGGATCTCTCCGGCGATTCGCGCCCGACTCTGGGGCGGAAGCATCGTTTCCATGACCCAGGTTAGCGAGCGGGGGGTGGTGTAGTAGGTCATGTACGAGCGATCCCGGACCGGGGGCGCTTGCGGGTACAGTAACGCCCACGCCGTCGGGCCGGGGCTGGGGACCGGCCCGCTGGGGTTGTCCCATTTGATCCGCCGGATTTCTCCTACTTGCTCGAGGTTGTCCGGCCCGTCAATCCTGTAAATGGGATCGCCCACTGTCAGCGGCCAGTTTCCATCCAATTGCAGCTGAACCAGCCGGCGTTCCGCAAAAGCGAATTCCCACAGATCATGGGCCGCCTGGTGCCCGTCCGCCGCCGGGGCAAGTACGAAACCACGCAACCCCGAAAACAGAAGTATGCCCATCGTGCTCCAGGCAGCTAGACCGATACCCGCACGCAGATATTTCATCGTCAACTTGCCCTCTTCTTGCGCTGATACCCGCAGACTGTCAAAAAACGGCGTAACATCTCGGACGCCCCGCAAATCTCCTTTCACTATACTTATCGGCAGTATCTTTCTAAAGAGGGCGCGCCTCGGGGACGAGCAACCCGGCCGGACTCATCGGATTTCGCTCACAACAAGGCGGTACCCATGGCGGTATCTATTCGCTCATCTGGAGCGGAACACCAGACTAGTTGTCGTAAGCGGCCCATGACGCGCCTCCGTTTAACCGCAAGACCGGCGTCCGCTCCGCCACGCGTTCGAATCGCCGTGGATTTTTCCAGTTGGCGGGCGGGTTGCCTCGATTTGTTCTCCCGCGAGGCGCACTTATGGCGTAGAATTCTTGTGTAATCCGTCTGGTTGCAGGTTCGCGCCCGGAGTGAGCGGATGAAGTGGTTTCGGGGTCGAGACCACGGTGAATCGCGGCGGTCAAGAATCACACAATTGCCGGTGGAGGTTGTTGATGCCGGAACCGGTGGCCCCCAGAGGCATTGGAGGGGATATTACGGGAGTTTTCGGTCTCCTTATGTACCTCATGACGTGAGCCACTGTTTCGGAATCATGCTCGGTCATTTAGACGCTTTGGAGGGACTGAACTAGGCCTGGCGCCATCAGTCGCCGGTTCGCGGAAGCTTCGGGCGGCGGTATGAGTGCGCGGAACGAATATGGGGAAGGCAGTGTGTTTGCACTTACGATCGATTCCGAACCGTTGGATGGGGTTCGGACCATCAGCGTGGAGGAGTCGGCGGCTGCTCGGACGAAGATGGTAACCACCACGAGCGTTGAGAGGCAACTAGACGGCGCGCGCATCCTGGTTGTGGACGATGGGGATTCAAATCGCACGCTCATTAACCTTGTTTTGACGTTTGCTGGCGCCTCGGTGGAAACAGCTTGTAACGGTCGAGAGGCGGTTGAGCGAGTCGAGCAACGTGGCTTCGATCTGATCATGATGGATATGCGCATGCCCGTCATGGATGGTTGCACGGCTTCCAGAATATTGCGCGAACGTGGATTTGAATCGCCTATTATTGCGTTGACCGCCGACGCCATGAAAGGCAGCGAAGCCACATGCTTCGAGGCGGGCTGTACCGACTTTCTGGCGAAGCCTATCGATATGGACAAGCTGGTGCTCGCGGTCGGTCGAGTTCTGCGAGGCGCGGGGCACACCTGCCTCTCGCCATGTTCCGCCACCGATCCCGACGCCTGCAATTCTCAGCGGACTCGCGGCCCAATCCACTCGACATTACCCACCGATGACGCCGATTATCGTGAGATCATCGTGGAGTTTGAGTCACGGTTGCGCGAGAAGGTATCCGGGATGCGGGACGCGATGCGTGACCATGATTATGAAGAATTGGCGGTGCTGGCGCACTGGCTCAAGGGATCCGGGGGTACCGCTGGTTTTGGGTGTTTTACCAAAGTGGCCGAAGAGCTCCAGCTTTTGGCTCGCAATCATGCAACTGATGAAGAAATCGCTCTCGTGATGAACCAGATTGAAGAGATGAGTGAGTCCGTGGTGGCGCCTCAAATTCAAACCGCGTAACTGCGCACAAATATCGAAGCGGCGTGGTACCGAAAGTCACCAACGCCGATTGTTCGGCCGTGACTGATCCCGTTTGTAATCCTGGACGGTACAGCGATCGAGGCACACCCTGCCGGAGCGGCTGGCGGCCCCTCACACTGGCCATCGTTCCACGTAAATCTCTTACCGTTGCCCGTGATCGTTACATTGTATGCTGAAGGCCCTAAATCGCTTGTTTTTGTCTGTAGTGTTGGCCGAACATGGTTCCTAGTGCTTTGTCACCGCTAAACTTTCGGGGTGGTACTGGCTGTGCCAGTGCGCTTTCGCCTACCTGGCAAGGCTGCAATGCCGGAGCCCGGACTGCCCAACGCGAGGATCAAGGCGTGACAAAGCACTGGAGAGCTTGGCACTGGAGCGCTTGATGCAGTGGTTGAGAGCGGCCATGCCGCTGTTCAGGTCGCGGACCTGTGCATGAATCGATGGTCAGCCAGGCGTTTTGCAGCCGGACATGAGACTTGGCTTCCGCTTCCAAGACTGCTTACATGGCAGAAAATCGAAATGATTCTATCATGGCTTTTTGCAGTCCATAACAGGACATGGTTCCCGTTCCAAAAACTCCTTGGATGAAGGAAAACCTGACTGGTTGTGTCGTGTCTTTTTGGTGCATGCCAGCCAAGCTGGCCCGCGACGGACGTTGGCGCGGAGAATCTTGCCGCTTTCATTACCCGGTAATATACTCATGACATACGATGCCTTTGCCCCCACTCTAGAGGAATTTCCCTCCACCGATTCCGCGTGGATGAATTCCCCTGCCGCTTTCTTGGCTGGCGAAGTCGGAGACATTTCGGTGCCGGATACAGGTCAAGAAGCTTCACGCGCGACCACCAAAACGGCCAACATCATGATCGTGGATGATGAGCCGACCAACGTGAAGGCGGCGCGGAAGCATTTGCGAGAGTTCGGATACACGAATTTTCGTACGACCACCGATGCGACCAAAGCCGTGAAAATGGCCGAGCAGGAACATCCGGACATCATTCTGTTGGATATCGTGATGCCGGAAGTGAGTGGGATCGAGATTCTAGGAGAGTTGCGGGCGAACAGCCAGTTGCGTCGTATTCCCGTGGTTATTCTGACGGCTGTGGGTGATGTCAGGATCAAACAGAAGGCTCTGCAATTGGGCGCTACCGATTTTCTGACCAAACCGGTTGATCCCAGTGAATTGGTGCTTCGGGTGGGCAACACCCTGGTGGTCAAGGCGCACCACGACCACCTGGAAAACTACTCCGCACAGCTTGAACAAAAGGTGCGCGCCCGGACGGCCGAGCTGAAGGCTTCACGACGCGAACTGGTGCAGACATTGGCTCGAGCGGGTGAGTATCGCGACAACGAAACGGCACACCATATCATGCGAGTGGGCCGGTACGTTGGCATGATTGGACGCGAACTGGGCGTGTCGGATGAAATCGCCGAGCTGCTGGAGGAAGCTTCGCAGTTGCACGATGTCGGAAAGATCGGGATCGGCGACGCGATTCTGTTGAAACCCGGCAAGTTGACGGATGATGAGCTAGAGATAATGCGGCAACATTGCGCGTTCGGACGAAAGATCATTCAGCAGGCACCGAACGGCGACTGGGAACATTATAGCACTCGCAGCCCGTTGGAACTCATCGAGCCGGGCAATGCGACCGCCTGGCTGATTCCAGTAGCCGCCACCATTGCCCAGACCCATCACGAGCATTGGGACGGCAATGGCTACCCGCTCGGGCTGGCCGGAGAACAGATTCCGATCGAGGGGCGAATCACCGCCGTTGCCGACGTCTTCGACGCACTCAATTCCAAGCGACCTTACAAACCGGCCTTTTCAAACGAAAAGTGCATTGAGATTCTCAACCGCGGCCGCGGCACCCACTTCGACCCAACCGTCCTCGATGCTTTCCTGCGCCGGACCAACGACGTCCTGCAGGTGCAAGCCGATCTCGCCGATCCGCGGTAATTGGCCCGCACCATGTCGCCACACGCCCAGCCCGTTCGATTGTGTTGCTTGCACCGCACCGCGGCGGCGCGCCCGACTTTCACTTTTCGACCAGACTGACGCCGTCTCCGCAGCTCCCAAACGCTTCCCAGCATGGTGAAAGCATGCCACACCAAGCCGAAATTTCATCCCCGACGTAGCACAGCGCGTTTTTCGCTGGGTGATAGATGCTTGAACCGACGAATGGGCCACGTTATCATTATTGCATCAGCGGCAGCAACATTGTCGGCTTAACCTCCCGAAACTCTCGAGTATTTCTGAAACACACCACCAGCGTCTCGCCATTGGACGCTGATCAGTAGGGGGCATGAAGCGAGCTGACAGCGTTTTTCCAGTATTCCCCGAGGTCATTACCGATGCACACGCGTAGCCACGCTTCTGTTCATGATACCAGCACTCATTTCGTACTCGGGCTGATCGTGCAAGTAATGGTACTCGGCGGCGGATCTGGATTGGCACAAGGCCAACCGAGTGGATCGTTGGAGGCGTTGGAACTGTCACTGCATACGGGGAACCCGATCACGGTTGCCGAGTCCGACCGGGACGAGCGGTTCTTCTATCAAGTGTCCGCGGCCGACGACAGTCCGTCGGCGCATGTACGACTGCATCTAGAAATGACTGGATACGACGGGCGAACGCACGAGTGGACCTCGAGGCCATTGGCGATTGAACCTGGCGAGCCGGTGAAGGTACCACTCGGGACCGTGCTTCCTTCGCTGGGCTGGTGGCGGATTGAGCCAACGGTCCGAGCTGTCGACGGAAGCGCGATGGTGAAGAAAACCGCTCGCCAGCTGGCGTGCATCGATCCGGTCGGCCCGCGCGATCTACCGCCCACCGACGGCTTTTGGTTTGGCCTCGATTCTCGCCATCGCACGCCCGGGATGTTGCGACTTTTTTCGCGAATGGGCGTGGACATGCTCCGGTACGGGACCTGGAGCGGCGTGTACGACGAAGAGGGCCAGCTTCAGTGGAACGAGTTCGATCAAACCGTGGAGGCAATCCATGATCACGGCATGCAGGCCCTGTATAGTATCACCTTCACGCCTGGTTGGGCCGTTAAGCCGGCCTATCGCGGAAAAGGACACCCATCCCGGCTTCCTCCACGCCCGGAGGCCTTGCGGCAGTCCTTGTCGCGGATAATCGAGCACACGCGCGACAAAGGGCTCACGGTCTACGACCTGTGGAACGAGCCGGACCATGCTGGTTTCTGGCATGGCGATACCAACGACTACCTCGAATTCCTGCGTGTCGCCTACCAAACGATCAAGGATGTCCAGCCCAAAGCCACCGTGCTCAGCGGGGGGATCGCGAGCCTGCACGAGAAACGATTCCATCGTCGGAATCCCAACATGAATCAGCGAATTCTGCTCGAAGGGCAGGAGTGGTTCGACGCCATCTCGTATCACGAGCACGGCCCGTTCGACTCCTTCGCCGACGCCATCGACGGCCCATTGGCACGGTATCGCCAGCAGATGAATGAGGACAAGCCGCTGTGGTTTACCGAAACCGGACACGATGTCAGCGGCGTTGAGAAAGCACGGACGTTGGTACGGAAATTCACGTACGCCCGAGCTCACGGCGCTGATGGATTTCTCTGGTTTTCGGTATTTCCCCCGGGCCAAGGCGGCGGCTATAACATCGTCGACGAACGCGGCGATCCCCAGCCCGTCATCCCCGCTTACAACCAGATGGTAAAGATGATGCGAGGCAAGCGGTTCGCGCGGGAGTTTGAGGACGACGAGCAAGCAGGAAACCGGCTCTTCAGCTTCTCCGATGAGTCTGAAACCCTCCTGGTAGCTTGGGGCAAAGGGGCTGCCGCGCACCGGGCAAAGTTACGGCTCGGCCCTGAAACTGAAGCACGAATGTTCGACATTATGGGACGATCTCTAGACGCTCAACAGGACGGCGACGTCGTTTACTTGCCTTTCCACCGGACGCCGCAATACCTTTTGGTGGCCGGGGAGTGCGAAGTGGTTGGGAGTGACACCGTCACGCCACTGGCGCTGTTTGAGTTTGGAAACGATCAGCCGAACGGCGCCGACTCGCGAGCGCGCGTCTCCCCATTGCGGGCGTCCGGCTGGAACCGAACCGCATGGGACGACCGGGACAAGCGATTGAACGGCACGGCGAGCGGCAATCCGAATGCCCTCTTTGACGGTGAAGGTACCAACATGCAACTAAGCTTTACCGTGACGCCTCCGAACGACGGGATGCTGGATTTCGACGCATTGAGCTTCTGGGGCAATGCCGGAGCCTACAACGACACGTCGATCCGCGTCCAGTATCAGCTGGTCGGAAAGCCGGCTGTCGGCATCGGCTCGACCGCACTGGGCAATCTGAGTACTCCCAGGCTTGCCGGCGAGTTCTACCGCTTCGACCTTAGTGACCTCGTGGACATTGAAAACCCGGTGACTTTCACCATCACGGTCAAGCGACATGGAAAGCGTGCGATCTTGAAGATCGACGATCTGCGCGTCGACGGGAGGATAACTCACTGATACGTTCAATTCCAAAACCAAAGTGTGGTTTTCGGTCGTCAGATAGCGGCTAAACGAGTAACCGTTCACGGGCAAAAAACTGGTATGAGTGGACTTTAGCGTGTCGAGTAGATTTTTGTCGTTATGACAACGACAAACGATCCCCACGCACCGACCTACGACGAGCTGGTTGCAACCGTGGAGACGTTGCAGGCACGCATTGCGGAGCTTGAGGCGGAATGGGCCAAAGCTCACAAGGATTCGGCAACGTCTTCGAAGCCCCCGTCGTCGGATACGGTTAAACCAAAACCGGGCAATAAAAAGCGTGGACGTCCCAAGAAGCGAAAACAAGG
>JBNJEM010000284.1:0-9585 GCA_051745935.1 Planctomycetota bacterium | reverse complement strand
TCGCACTCTGGCATCTGGGCCGCCGGGCGGTGGCGTCTTCTTGGGTTTGGGGGATTTTGTGTGGGCGTGCCCTGGCCGCGGTGTATACGGTGTATTGGAGCGACATGCGGATGCGGGCTCCGGCCATGCCCACGGTCTATTTGCTGTTTGCCTTTGGGGTACGCGAAATCCGGGAACGAGTGAAGCGACGTAAGTGGTTTGATGATAGTGGTTTGCGCCGAGCTCGTGGCCGGGAAACTTGGGTTGCGACAGAGTGAAAGGCTCTCTATAATCGCCCCGCTCTGTTCTTGGACCCTGTGCTGGACCTGGACCACGCGACCAGTTCGGACCTCCGATGGTCCTCCGAGGCCGTCGGCGGGGTGTTTGCGATGGCCATGGAGAGGGCTCGTCGTACGCCGGTTGGGACATGCGCGCCGAAGCTCGTCGTTTTCTCTGAGGGTGGTCGGCGGCTCCGTGCTTAGGAATGGCTCAGAAATAACTTCGGTGTTTTTCGGAGGGTGGCACTGGCTGAGCGAGCGGAGACGCGTTCCGTGTCCAGAAAACGTGGATCGCGAGCGGAGCCAGTGTTCCGGACGATTCGGAGGCACGTGGAATGGTGCAAGTTGTTTTTGAGTAACCCCTTAGCCGGTAACAAAACCGGATTCCCGCTTCGAGTATTGCGTGGGTGGCGGGAAACGTGACTGGTTTGGTCGGGCTTTTTACGCTTCAGGCGGCCGGATTTGTCCGGGTGGAAAGCGGCCTGATACAAGCCGTCTTCTCGTTGGTCGGACTCGCGGCGGACCACGTCATCCGCGACCGGTATAAGAGTGACGCTGAAGGCAAGGATGCCAAACACTGATTGCTCTTCGATTTGACCCAAAACGATCATGCGGGAGGCCGTGGCAACGGCTGGCGCGGATGGGGGGACGCGGAGTCCCGGGGCTGCTCGCGCTGACCCTGCTCGGCCTGTTGCTGGGCGTACCCGACGCGCCGGCGGATATCCAGCTGCCGGTGGCCGATGTCTTCGCGCCCATTCGGATCGAGGGTCGGCGTGCCACCTGCTGGCAGCAAAACGCCGTCAAGGTGTGGGTCGTCAAGCAATGCGTGATCCGGCAGGGGGCCATGAGCGCGCGGGGGGACGAGGCGGTGTTATGGGTGGATCGCGCGGCGCCGTTAAGTGACCGGGAGAGCCGTATCCGAGTTTATTTGGAAGGGTCCGCCGCCGTCGATTTCCAACGGGAAGGGGAGGTGCGTCCGGCCACGGGGCGGGCGGCTCAATCCATTCGCGATCACTCTTGGTCCGGTCGCTTGGTTTCGCGAGGGCCGGTGGACATTCAAGTGGAGGAGGTGAGCACGGCCACGGAATCTCGTCCCCCCATTTATGAACGGGCCAGGGCCGAGCTGTTTGGCGGGGCGACGGGCGGCCCGGTGCGGTTGGCGCAGTCCACCGCCCCGTCTTCGCGGCCCACGCCACCCACTCAATCCTTGGAGGCGCCGGCCGACGCTGGCGCGGCGGCCGGGTCCCCCCCTCCGTCTTCTGTTGCTCAGTCCTCCGGAACCCGGAAGCGAGTGCAAGTTGGCCCTCGCAGCAATACGTTGATTGACTTCGAGAGTTTTCCGGGATCGCGACCGAACCAATCGGTAACGGTGTTCAGCAATGGCATCCGGGCGGTTATCGAGGGGCTGGAAGCGCCAGAACTGGGGCATTTGGGGCGAGTGGTGATCGAGACGGACCGTCTTGTTTTGTGGGGGCCCAATTTGAAGACCCTGTCCCCCTCCAGCTCGGAAACCGAGAGTGGAGGGGAGATTCCCATCGAAGTTTACATGGAGGGGAACATTGTTTTTCGGCAGGGAGATCGGCTGATTTATGCGGATCGCATGTACTACAACGCGACCCATGAGTACGGCGTCGTTCTCTCGGCGGAGGTCTACACGCCGATGCCGGACATTCGGGGCATGGTTCGTCTCAAGGCGGACGTTCTTCAACAAGTCAACAAGCAGTTTTTCCAAGCCCAGGGCGCGGGACTCACGACCAGCCAGATGGGGGTGCCCACCTATTGGCTGCAATCCGAATCGATTGATTTTCGCGACGTCACGCGGCCGGTGGTCGATCCCGTGACGGGGGCCCTGGCGATTGACGAGCGGACCAACGAGGCGGCGGTTGAGCATGAGATGTTGGCGACGAGCCGTAACAACTTCCTTTATATGAATGGCTTTCCCGTCCTTTACTGGCCGGTGCTGGCAACCAGTCTGCGAAAACCAGTGTACTACATCGAGCGGTTTTCGCTCAAAAACGACAGCATGTTCGGGACCCAAGCCCTGGCCGATTGGGATCTGTTTCAGTTGCTCACGATCCAGGATCCGCCGGCCGGAACGGATTGGTTTTTGACGACGGATTACTTGAGCGAGCGGGGTTTGGGATTGGGGACCACGCTGGAATATGACCGGAATGGTCTTTGGGGATATTCCGGCCCCGTTTCGGGGCGGCTTGATGCATGGGGGCTCCGCGACCATGGCCTGGACGACTTGGGACGCAATCGCCGAAGTGTTCAACCGGAGGATGAATGGCGCGGACGGGCCTATTGGCGGCACCGTCATTATCTTCCCAATGGCTGGCGGTTTACCGGGCAGTTAGGGTACATCACTGATCGAAACTTTCTCGAGCAGTATTATGAGCGGGAGTGGGATGAGTGGAAGGACCGTGTCACGAGTCTGGAACTTAAACGCTCATGGAACATCCAGTCGTTGCGCGTTTTGGGGCAAGTCAATCTCAATGAATCCGTGTCACAAACGGAGTGGTTTCCCCGGTTGGACCATTTCCTGGTTGGCCAATCACTGCTGCAAGATCGCTTGACGTGGTACGCGCATTCCCAGGCCGGTTACGCTCGCTTTCAAACCTTGGACGCGC
Organism: Planctomycetota bacterium; assembly: GCA_051745935.1. Lineage (GTDB taxonomy): Bacteria > Planctomycetota > Planctomycetia > Pirellulales > Pirellulaceae > JBNJEM01. The sequence goes on along the minus strand of JBNJEM010000284.1, from coordinate 6,698 downwards.
CCACCGACCCGCAAGACCTGGCGAACTGGGCGTACTTGCCGTGGGATCAGCCGGGTCAGAAGCCCGAGGGGGGGCGGTTCGCGACCCGGCAGGAAGTGGATTGGCCCTTGCAATGGGGCGCCGTCAAGGTGGTGCCCTACGTGGCCGGAGAGCTGGCTCACTGGCAGGAGGGTCTAAACGGCACGGAGAACGTGTCGCGGGCCTTGGGTCAGGCGGGAGTGCGAGCCAGCCTGCCGTTCTGGCGCTCGGACCCGACGGTTCAGAGTCTCCTGTTCAATCTGAACCGGCTGGCACACAAGGTGACGCTGACCGCGGACATGTTCTGGGCCGATGCCACGGAGGAGATCTCTGAGTTTCCCCTGTACGATCCGCTGGATGACGATTCCCAAGAGCATTTCCGGCGCTACATGGGGGTGATTCCCTGGCGCTCCGACCCGCGAAATTTCGCGTTTCGGTCGGGGATTCAGCGTTGGGTCTCTTCACCAACCTTGGAAATGGCGGATGATCTCATGGCCGCGCGGTTGGGAATCCACCAGCGGTGGCAAACCAAGCGGGGATTACCCGGGCATGAACGCGTGACCGACTGGATCGTCTTCGATGTCGATGGTACGCTCTTCCCCGATCCGGACCGCGATAATTTCGGCGAGCATCTGGGTCAGTTTCAGTATGATTTTCGTTGGCATGTGGGGGATCGCGTGTCCCTCCTCTCCGACGGATACATGGATCTGTTCGACGAGGGCTTCCGGCGGTTTTCGCTGGGATCGGCCCTGAGCCGGCCGGGGCGAGCGGAGGTATATGGCGGAATCGTGTCGCTGGAAGGCCCTCTGTCCAGCACGCTGCTGGTGGGATCGACCAAATACCGACTGAGTCCGAAATGGATTGCCGAACTGTCCGGAACCTATGATTTGGGATCGGCCGGAAACGTGGACCAACGGATCGGCATCACACGCATTGGCGAGTCGGTTTTGGTTCGCCTTTCAGCCAAGGTCGACCATGGTCGGGATAACGTGGGGGCCTCGATCATGCTGGAGCCCAGATTTCTTCCCAATGGTGAGTTAGGGCGAGTGGGCGGCAGGCCGATTCCACCCGCGGGGGCGATGGGGTTGGAATAGGGGGCCTGGCACCAGGTCGAGGCCACTGGGCAATGGAACCTTGACTCAAGCCGGCTGTCATTTCCGGTGATCCAGAGCCTATCATGGTGGTCAGCGGGAATGATCAAGGTGCCGTGCACGCGGTCGAGCCCCCGGCCGCTAGGGACATGGCAAACGTCCTTGAAAAAGCCCCAACAAAACCATTGCGGTCTCCTTTCATCAATCAAGCATTGGAAGCGGGAAACCGGGATTTGTTACCGGCTAAAGCGCGTGTCCCGGACGATCATCATACGTCTTCCGGGAGGCGATCGAAAAAACAGAGCACCGCCTACTGAAACGGAGCGTACCACCATGGAGTCTCCTTCCGTGAAATCGCGATCGTGGCCCGAGAAATTTCGCGATGCCTTTCGAGGCGTGGGTATTGGGGCACGCAGCCAGAACAGTTTCCAGGTCCATCTCGTTTGCGCGATCGCCGTAAGCGGCATGGCCGCACTGGCGCGACTCGCCGCCTGGCAATGGTGTATCTTGCTGTTGTGCGTGGTGACGGTCCTGGTCGCCGAAATGTTCAACACATCGCTGGAAGTGATGGCGAAAGCGATAGACGTTGAGTACCACCCGCACTTGCGAGACGCTCTGGATTTGGCCAGCGGAGCCGTCCTCGTGGCCGCCATCGGCGCGGCGCTGGTGGGGAGTATCGTCATGGCCGCGGCCATGCTCTGATGGAGGCGACCTCTGCCCTCCGAGCTCTTGGGTTGCGGGCGAAGCCCGCGTTAAGGGGAGGCCATTAGCGGTTCCCGGTTCCCTACGCGGGACCGTTACTTTCCCCGAAACTCGTCTTCAATGCCTCCTGGACCGAAAAAAGGGCATCGCCGCGGCCACACGACGACGCCCCAATCGAACCCCGAGGGGGTTCGGGCCCGTTGATCTTGAACATGGTTTACGAGCAGCCCATGCTATTGCCACAGTTATAGCAAAGATAGCAATTCCCGTTTCGTACCGTGATCGAGCCACACATATCGCAACTGGGCGCGTCGCTTTGGAACTGAGCGAACTGGTCACTGGGGGTGTTCGCCGTGCCGGGGCTCTGATCACCTTTCACCGATACCCCCGCCCGTTCCAAGCTCGCATAGTCGACTTTGCCATTTCCGTTGGCGTTGGAGGGGTGCTGGGCCGTGGCGGATCCACCGTCGGCGGGATTCGAATCCATCCGTGCCGCCGTCCGTTTGGCATTGGGCTCGTCCGTTTTCTCCTCCTCTTCCTGGTCCTCCGCCCCGCCTGGTGGCAAGCCGAGGCTGGCTTCTCGAAAGCCCGGCAGGAAGGTGTTGCCCAGCCAGCGGAAAATGTAGTCCACCACGCTCTTGGCAATGCGAATATCCGGATTGGACGTGTGTCCCATCGGCTCGAAACGCATGTGGGAGAACTTGTTGACCAGCACTTCCAAGGGGACGCCATATTGGAGACTCATTGAAATGGCCGTTCCAAAGGCATCCATCAATCCCCCTACCGTACTCCCTTCCTTGGCCATGGTCAAGAAGAGTTCACCGGGACGCCCATCCGGATACAAGCCGACGTTGATGTACCCTTCATGGCCTCCCACGTCGAACTTGTGAGTCAACGAGTGGCGTGTGTCGGGCAGCCGTTCTCGTTTCGGGCGCGCCGCCAAAGTCTTGTCGCTTTCCTCCGCCTTCCGCGATTTGGATTGCGTCGTGAGCGGCTGACTTTGTTTGGATCCGTCACGATAGATCGCCAAGGCTTTCAGCCCCATTTCCCAACCCCAGCGATAGGCTTCCGCGATGTCCTCGGCCGTCGATTCCTTGGGCATGTTGACCGTCTTGGAAATGGCTCCGGAAAGGAAGGGCTGCGCGGCCGCCATCATGCGGACATGCGCCGCCCATTCAATGCTGCGTTTGCCGTTGGCGGGTTGGAAGGCACAATCGAAGACCGGCAAATGCGCCTCTTCCAGGTGGGGCGCGCCTTCGATGGTGTCATGGGCCGCGATATGATCCTTGATCTCGGCGATTTGAGCCTCGTCGTATCCGAGGCTCCGCAAGCCACGGGGCACCAATTGGTTTACGATTTTCATGGATCCGCCGCCAGCCAGCTGCTTGTACTTGACCAGCGCGATGTCCGGTTCAATGCCCGTGGTGTCACAGTCCATCATGAAGCTGATCGTACCGGTGGGGGCCAGTACCGTCGTTTGAGCATTGCGGAACCCATGCCGCCGACCTAACGCCAACACTTCATCCCATGACGAACGAGCGGCGTCCTTCAGGTAAGCCGGGCCATTGTCGTCGATCCGCTCGACCTGGTCGCGGTGCATTTGCATCACTCGCAACATCGGCTCGCGATTGGCGTCAAATTGCTCAAAGGGCCCCATCACCGACGCCAACTCGGCGCTGGTCCGATTCGCCGCGGCATGCAACAGCGCCGTCACGGCGCCACAAAGGCCGCGGGCCGCGTCGGAGTCGTATGGCAAACCGTTGGTCATGATCAAGCTGCCCAGGTTCGAATAGCCCAGGCCCAAGGGACGATAGGAGTGGCTGTTGGCCGCGATCTTGCCAGTGGGATAGCTGGCGTGATCCACCAGGATTTCCTGGGCCAACAAGAAAACGCGGCACGCCGCCGCGAACCGTTCCACCTCGAACGTTCCGTCTTCGCGACAGAATTTCATCAAGTTGATGCTGGCTAGATTGCAGGCCGTGTCGTCCAGGAACATGTACTCGGAACATGGATTGCTGGCGTTAATGCGGCCGGAATTGGGACACGTGTGCCAGCGGTTGATCGTCGTGTCATATTGCACGCCCGGGTCCCCACAGTGCCAGGCGCACTTGGCCATCCGATTCAGCAAATCCGCCGCGTTGTGTTCGGGCCCCACCTGATGCTCATCCGTGACCCAACGCGTCAACCACTGGCCATTGTCCCGAACCGTCTCCATGAATTCGTCGGTCAGCCGGACCGAAAGATTCGCGTTCTGAAACAGGATCGAACTGTAGGCCTCGCCGTTGAAGTCCGCGTCGTAGTTGCCCTTTTCAATCAATACCCGCGCTTTCTGCTCCTCCTTCCACTTGCACTCAATGAACTCCAAAATGTCCGGATGCCAAACCTTCAGCGACTGCATTTTCGCGGCCCGGCGGGTTTTCCCCCCCGACTTCACGACCGCCGCGATCTGATCATAAACCCGCATGAAGGAAAGCGGACCCGAAGGAGAGCCGCCTCCGGATAACTTCTCGCGATGCGAGCGGATCGTGGAGAGATCAGTTCCGGTCCCGGAGCCAAACTTGAACAACATCGCCTCGCTCGTGGCCAAGGCCATGATGTCCTCCATGTTGTCCCCCACGCTTTGAATGAAACAGGCCGAACACTGGGGATATTCGTACGGGTTCTCCGTCTGGACGGCCGCCGAGGTTCGCGGATCCCAATGCCAATTGCAGGCCCCCCCTCTCACCCCGTATTGATGGTACAACCCCGTGTTGAACCAAACCGGTGAATTGAACGAACCATATTGATGAAGGCAGAGCCAGGAGAGGTCACGATAGAATCGCTCGCCATCCTGCACACTGCGGAAGTAACCGTCCGCCACGCCCCAATCCGTGATCGTGCGCGCCACCCGGTGGATGAGCTGCCGGACACTGACTTCCCGCTCCGACGTTCCGTTCTCCCCGAAAAAGTACTTGCTGACCACCACGTTGGTTGCCAACTGGCTCCATTGGGCCGGGACCTCGCACTCCTCCTGCTCAAATAACATCCCCCCATTCTCGTCCTTGATCCTCGCCCGACGCCGCTCCCATTGCACCGTGTCGAACGGATCCGACACGTCCGGAGAACAAAACTGGGACGTGATTTGCAACCCCCGATTCGTGGGCCGAGCCCCGTTGGACGAAGATCCCTGCAACTGACCGCTGTCAAACCCTACACTCGCCATGGTTCAGCTCCTTCTGTCGTGAATCCGTTCGCCTTCTTGAAAGCGGGCAAAACTGGACTAAAGACTATACAAAAATACAGTATCAGCCCATCGCAATCACCTTCTTTAACGCGTGTTCAACGCCCCGATGCCGGGCCCGGAATCCCAGGCCGCGAATCACCAGACGCCCCCCCCGTGCCCCGCTCCCGGTCGCTTCGGCCAAGCGCAAAACCGCCAACGGGCTCGCGTTTTTTGGCGGAGAGGGCATATAAGGGTCCGCCGGGCCCCGGCCCATTCCGTTCGTGAAAAAGTGGGCAAACAGCGCAAACAAGGCTCATGTTGAGGCTACCATATATTGTACCAATTGCTGAAAACTCTACAACATCTGGCACAAAGAACCGAGTGTACCGATTTGAAGTCGCGAGTCAATCAGGCCCCGCACTTCGATCGTAGGTGCCCAGCCTGCAACGGTTTACGCCACGACAGGTCTTTCGACATCAGGTGATGCCAGCACTGCTAGCGTAACACGAACTCGTTCCGGCGCAAAGACTTACGGGAAACCGCCGGCCTAACGCATAGCTCTCGACTGGCGGAAGCACTTTTTGAGCAAAAAACTTTGGCGGAAGGTTAACGAGCGGTCGGGAACGGGCGTGCCTCTAACTAGGGGGGGGCAATGGAGGTCCCGCCGTTGGAAAGAGAGACGGCACCCGCTGGATGCGTAAGTCCAGCTCCGCTGATCCGGGGCTGGCTCGGTGAAACCCTTAAAGCGCCAACAGCCTCGCGCCGCCAAGGGGTTGGCATCTGTTCCGCCCCGTTGGTTCACCGTCGCAGCGCACCCTGACAGACGAGATGGCGCGCTCAGCAGACAAAACAAAGATTGGCGAGCCGCTTATTGATCTTCGGCCGGCTGGCTTTCGATCTTGCTAATACGGACCCGCGTGTACAGCTGCCGATGACCGGTTCGCGGGCGATATTTCTTGCGTCGCCGGAGTTTCTGGACGTGGATTTTCGGACCTTGTTCAACCCCGAGCACCTCGGCCGTGACTTTAGCCCCGTCCACGGCGGGGCGTCCCACCGCGAGCCCTTGGTCCCCGGCGACAGCCAACACGCGGTCAAATTCCAGTTCGTCCCCTTTCGTGACGGCTTCGCGATAATCGATGTCCACGGATTGACCTTCTTCGACCCTGAACTGTTTACCGCCATCGACAATAATCGCATACATGGCACGCTGATCCCTGATGGTGATTTGCCAGACCTGAAAACTCAACAGTCTAACCCATTTCGGGGTGTTCGTCGAGGGGGGCCGGGCCGGGACGAGGAAAAACTCTAAGTCCCGGTACCCTATTCTGTTGCGCCTCGCGGGTGTTGAAGCCAAGGCGAAAGAGGCCGAAGGTGGGCTGATGACAAACCCGAAAATCGGACAAAATAGAACAAGTGGGTTGTCCCGAGTTTGTCGCGCGTGCTTGATTGAAGAGTGGAAGATTTCGCGACCAGGGCACGACGATGATCGCTGGTGCTTTAGATATCATGATAGGCCCACGGATGGCAGAACGGACCCACGGATGAGGAAAGACGGAGAGAGTACAAGCCGGGTCGCTTGCGTTTCATGCTTTAGATATCATGATAGGCCCACGGATGGCAGAACGGACCCACGGATGAGGAAAGACGGAGAGAGTACAAGCCGGGTCGCTTGCGTTTCATGCGTT
>JBNJEM010000283.1:0-9608 GCA_051745935.1 Planctomycetota bacterium | reverse complement strand
TCACTGATTAGCGGCGAACGTGAACCACCACGGGACAAGCCCGTGGCATCACTGATTAGCGGCGAACGTGAACCACCACGGGACAAGCCCGTGGCATCACTGATTAGCGGCGAACGTGAACCACCACGGGACAAGCCCGTGGCATCAGTGATTAGCGGCGAACGTGAACCACCACGGGACAAGCCCGTGGCATCACTGATTTTTGCAATGCTGGGGTTTGTATCATGGCCACGTTGACCGACACACCGCCGCTGAACGCCGCGATTCGTTCGCGTCTGGCCCAGCTACGGCGCCGTATCCGGATGTATGTTTGGGTCGAAGGCCTTTCGCTCGCCGTGCTCTGGCTGGGCGTCACGTTTTGGCTGGGCTTGGCCATCGATTATCTACCGGTGGTCGCGGGCGCGACGGAGATGCCGCGGGCAGCTCGCGGGGTCCTGCTGGCGATCATTGCGATGGTGCTGGCGTATCTGATGTACCGCTGGATCTTGCGGCGGGCATTCGCGAGGCTTCCCGACCACAGCATGGCGGTGCTATTGGAACGCCGGTTCGGCCAATTTCACGACTCGCTGGTCACGGCGGTCGAGTTGGCGGAACGCCCCGGACGCGCCGTGGAGTTTAACAGGGAGATGCTGTCTCACACGCGTCACGAGGCGGAAGCGGGCGCGGCGCATATACGCCCGCGGGACGTGTTCCGCTTTTCCCCGCTGGCCGCCAAGGTCCTTTTGGCGGGAACCGTGCTCTTGTCGATCGGTCTTTTCTTCCACGTCAACTCGGCGGCCGCCACGATCTGGGCTCAGCGGCTCTATCTCCTCGATGACACCCTCTGGCCACGCAATACGCGCCTGGTGGTCTCCGGAATCCAGATTCGCAAGTCCACCTCCACCGAAGCCGATATCGCGCTTTCCGAACGGATCCCTTTTGACGAGAATCGCGAGCTCAAGGTCGCCAAAGGGGCGAGCGTGGTGCTCAAGGTCAAAGCACAAGCCGACAACAACAAAGTGATTCCGGATTTCTGTACGGTCCATTACCAAACCGAACAAGGGGACCGGGGCCGGGTAACCATGCAGAAACTGGGGCGGATTCGAAGCGATGCCGAAATGGACTTTCAGATGTTTGCCTGCAACAGCAAGCCGTTTCGCGGCATTCTATCGAGCATCACGTTCGACGTCCGCGGCCTCGATCATCGGGTTCGCGACTACCGCCTGACGGTGGTCCCCAGCCCGGCGATTGTCGAAACGCAACTCGATTGTGTTTTCCCCGATTACCTGGTCAACGAAGAGCTTTCGCTCTGGCTCCCTCGGACCGTGGAACTCGCCAGCGGCACCCAACTGCCCATGGGAACTCGCGTAACCCTAAGGTCGCGCGCGAACAAGGATCTGAAGAAGGTCGTGATCCGCGATAAGCAAACGGATCGGACAACAACGCTGACGATCCCCCAACCGGGCAAGGGCCCCCGAGCGTTCGAATACGCGGTCGACCAGTTGGACGAACATATTTCGCTCGCCGTCACCCTCCACGATACCGATGGCGTCGTCAACGATCCCCCCATTCCACTTTACGTCGGCGGCATTGAGGATCAGCCCCCCGTGGTCAATGCCACCCTAAACGGGATCGGCACCGCCGTGACTCCCGATGTCGTCATTCCGGCTCAGGGGGAAATCAGTGACGACTACGAAGTGGACAAGAGCTGGTTTGAATGGGCCGTGAACGACGGCTCGCCGCGAAAACACCTCTTTCCATTAAACGAACGAGGCACGGTCGACGCTCGACTGGATCTCCGAGCCCAACGAGGCACGGAAAACGGGATCGAACTGAAACCCGAGGATAAACTGTCCGTCACGGTCATGGCCGCCGACAAATGCAACCTGACCGATACCCCCAACATTGGAAGCGGCGATCGCTACCGCCTGGATGTCGTAACCCCGGAGAAACTGCTCGCCGTCCTCGAGCGTAAAGAACTCGGCCTCCGCCGACGCCTCGAACAGATTATTGACGAGGTAAGTGAAATGCGGGATTCGGTCGGCCGGCTGAAACAGTCCGACGATCAAGAACCTAATCCCGCCCCGGAAGACGCCCGTGAGCCGGACGCCAAACCGGATGCCGACCAGGGAGTCGGAAAGACCGCCGCGGATCGCGATCGTTCACTCCGCTTGCTCCGGGCCCAACGGGCGCTCACCCAGTGCGACAAGTCGGCTCAGGAAGTACTCGGCGTAGCCGCGTCCTTTGCCGACATTCGCCAAGAACTGATCAACAATCGTCTCGACTCCAAGGATCGCGAATCCCGAATCAGGGAGCACATCGCCACCCCGCTGCGCCGGGTCGGGGAGACCATGTTCCCCGAACTCAATCGTCTGCTGAAGGATATGGAACGGAAGATTGAACAGAAGGCCGGCGCCGGCGAGGCGATTGATTCCTCCGTCGCCCAGGCCGACGACATTTTGCTGGAATTGGATAACGTGCTACAAAGGATATTGGAACTGGAAACATACAGCGAGCTGATGAACATTGTGCGGTCATTGATCAAGGATCAGGAAGAACTGATCGAAAAGACGGAAAAACAACGAAAGGACTCGGCCCTCGATCTGCTCGAGTAACTCGGCCATCAGCCGGGCGTCGAGGTCCGCGCCACTTTCCCTCGAAAAACAGTGCCCCCGAAAAACAGTGCCCCTGAGAAACAGTGCCCCTGAGAAACAGTGGCCCTGGAGAACCAGTTGTCCGACGGCGATCCAACAACCCCCTGGAGATCACGATGTTCATGCGTCTCACGACCACGAAGAAGCCCCACGCGGTCGGATCTATACCGGTCGCGGATGACGTTGTCCGCCGCGAGTCCGACCAACGGGAGGACGGCTTGCGTCGGGCAGCGTTCCATCCGGAAAAATCCAACCGCCTGAAATACACTTGGCATGGACGGCCGGGGCGTGACCCCTGGAATTCGCCCGCCCCTCCCGTCACCGGGGCTCGCCGGCGGATGAAAGCAAAACTCCAATGGCGCGGGGTCCTCTCGTGGGGCCTTTTGTTGGGCCTTGTGCTGTGCGCGTTGAGCCCCCTGCTGGCACAACCGCCATCCGAGACCCCCGGCGCGGACCCGGCTCAAGAGGTGGGCGAGGAACCATCGGACGAACTGCCACGGGAACAGGACCGGGTGGCTGACCGGTATCAACAGTTGGAAAACCTTATCTTCAAGATGGCGGATTATGAAGCCGCGTCGAATCCCCGCCGGGCCGCGCTGCTGAAACAGGCGTATAAGCAATCGAAAGATCGACTCACGCTCTCGCAGCTCAACAAGATCGCCGAACTACTCCAGGACCAAAAGTACAAAAGCGCGATTGATGGTCAAAAAACCGCCCGCCAGAACCTCGGTGACCTGCTGCGGCTGTTGATGAGCGAAGATCGCTCGGACCGGCTCAAGAGTGAACAACAACGAATCAAGGAATACATCAAGGAACTCAAGAGAATCGAGCGGATCCAGCGCGGCGTCCGAGGGCGGACCGAAGCGGCCCGCGATCCGCGGCGTCTAACGGGCGATCAAGAAAAGGCGGCCGATCGAACCGGCGATCTGGCTGAGCAAATCGAACAGGATGACGCCCGGTCCCAGTCCGGCTCGCAAGGCGCAAAAGGCCAGGAGGGGGAGGGACAATCCGGGGCCTCGGACCAAAAGCAAGACGACGAAAGTCAAGACCAGCACGAGAGTGACGAGAAGGACCCGAGCGACCGGGATCAGCCGGACCCAGAAAAAAAGCCGGGAAAAGAAGAGGGCGACGAGAAGCCCGAGGACCAATCGGCCGGCGGCGAAGAAAACGGCGGCGAGGGCGGCGAATCGCCGGAGGGAAAACAAAACGGGCAATCCGGCCAACCCGGAGACGCCTCCCAAGACCAGGATGGCCAGCCCAGCGATCAACAGGACTCGCAGGGCCAATCCCAGTCGGGCCAATCGAGTGAAGGGCAGGGGGGAGGAGACCAGCAACAATCCCAGCCGCAAAACCCAGCCCAGCAGCGGGTTCGCGATGCCGAACAGAAGATGCGGGAAGCACAGCGGGAACTGGAGGAGGCCAAGCGGTCCGAATCGGTTGAGAAACAGACCGAAGCCCTCCAGAACCTGGAAGAAGCCATTGCCGAGCTGGAAGAAATCCTGCGTCAGCTTCGTGAGGAAGAGATGGAAAGGATGCTCGCCCTGCTGGAAGGACGCTTCCGCAAGATGTTGGAAATGGAACTGGAAGTTTACGAAGGTACGGTGCGAATTTCAGAAATCGAACAAGATCAAAGGGATCGGACGGCCGATGTTCGGGCGGGCAAGTTAGCCTTTAGTCAGCGGAAAATCGTGGCCGAGGCGGATCGAACGCTGACGTTGCTGTTGGATGAGGGATCCTCGATCGCGTTCCCTGAAATCGTGGAACTGATGCGGGACGACATGGAAGAGGTGGCCGCGCGACTGGATCAAATCAAAGTGGACCAAATCACGCAAGGGCTCGAAGAGGACATCATCGCCACCCTTGAAGAACTGATTGAAGCATTGCAGAAGGCCCAACAGGACATGGAGGAGGGAAACCAGCCCCCCATGGGCCAACCCGGCCAAGCTGGCCCGCCGCCGCTGGTCGATATCTTGGCCGAACTGAAAATGATTCGGTCGCTCCAAATCCGGGTTAATACCCGAACCGAACGGTATTCTCGCCTGCTGGATAATCCCGACGACCCGGTGGGCCAAGCGATCGAGCAGGATTTGCGGCGAGCGATCTCGGAGCTGAGCGATCAGGAATCACGCATTCAGCGTATCACGCGAGACATCGCCTTGGAAAAAAACAAATAGATCAGTCGTTGCCAAACCCGTTTCCACCGAAACAAGCGCGGTGGGGACGCGATACGCCGGAAACCGCGGAGCCTTTACGGGGGCTCACCGACGGCGGCGCCGGTGGATCCGTTTGGGTCTTCGCAAAACGAAAGGAAAGCGAGCCATGGACTCCTCGACAACTCATCCAGCATGGCAAAGCCTCATGCTGGGGCTCTGCATCCTGTGCGCGACCAGCGTCCTGCCAGCCGACGACGAATTGGCTCGCCGGGCCACGTGGTCCATCCCCAAGCCAAGTGAAGTCCGGTCGCGGCTCGACGACTACCTCGAAAAGCAGGATCTCGACCCAGCCACGCGCGAAAAAATCGACGCCATGTGGTCCAACGCCGATGAACCTCGCCCCCCTTCGGAACGGCTGGAAAACTTGGCGGCCACCTTTGCCTTGGTCGCTGACGAGGCGCGGGAACTGGTCGAGTTCTGCAATGCGCACTCGATGCCCCCCATGTTGCCGGAATTCAGCGTCCTGGAAAGCCCCGAACAACCGGACTTCGTTCGCCATAACTTGCGCCTGCTGTTCGGCCAATGGCTGGCGCGGCACCGTTACTATGACGAAGCCCTTGAAACACTCGATGACCTGGAACCAGAAGATGTTGTCGATCCAGCAGCCCTACTGTTTTACCAAGCCACCGGTTATCATCGAATGCCGGACAAGAACCAATGTCTGCCGCTCGTCTCCAAACTGCTGGAACGCCAGGAGCAGATTCCGCGTCGCTACGCGGCCGTCGCGGAACTGATCCAAGCGGACTTGAAACCGCTCCAAACAGACTCGCTGGACGAGATCTCGCGATTGATGGATGAAGTGCAGCGCCGCCTCGATCTCAAGCGGGCTGGAAAGCGAGTTCGAGATCAAGAGGAGCAAGTGGTTGCCAAGCTGGACAAACTGATCAAGAAACTGGAAGAGCAGCAGCAACAGCAAGCCGCGGCGGCTGGCGGCAGTATCTCCTCCAGCCGCCCCGCCCAGGACAGTATGCCCCTCGGCGGCCAGGGCCCCGGAAAGGTGGACCCCAAGTCAATCGGCACGGGGAGCGGGTGGGGGAACCTGCCCCCCAAGGAACGTCAGGAAGCGTTGCAGCAGATCGGCAAGGACTTGCCGGCTCATTACCGTGAAGTGATTGAAGAGTACTTTCGCAAACTGGCCCGGGAAGCCGATGCCGACGGTTAGAGTCTTGGGCTGTAAGAGGCGCGCACGGTGCCCGCATGCTTCGCGTGAGCGACCAACGGGAGGACGGCTTGCGTCGGATAGCGTTCCACCCGGAAGAATTTAACCGCCTGAAATATACCAAACCAACGAGCCACCGGCACGGGACGGTGTTCAAACCCTCATTACCTGGAAGAGCCTGACTTCACTTTGCTAAAAACTCAAACTGTAAGCTTGATGTCTCGACTAGCTGGTAAAGCCCGGCTTTCGGGGCCTTCGCGGCCAGGACGGCACCCGTCACGGGTTCCAATTCGATCCACCTGGACACGACCTGAAACCAGGGCTTTTCCAGCGTCTGGGCCGTTCGAAGGACGTGAAACGTTTACACTTTGAGTAAAACGTTACGAATCATATATGGGTGGCGAGATGGACATGCTGAACTTCATTGGTGTCGTGTGTGATCGTCTCGGACGTGAGGATCGGTTCAACTCACGCCGGGGCCATCTCATGGTGTGCCTGGCCACGCTCACCATGCTTTCCACCCCCCTATTCGCGGGCCCCTCCGAAATGAAGGTCACGGTGCAGCGGCTCAGCGGAGACCAGCAAACGGGGCGACTCGTGACATTGGACGACGAACGAGCTGTCGTTAAGGTGAACGGGGTGGAACAATCCATTGACACTCGCGAGCTGCGAGCTTTAATCGTTGGCGATGGGGAGGAATCATCCCAACCCGAATCGAACGCTTACGTCGAATTGGTTGACGGCACTCGGCTGGTGGGCGACCAGTTCACGGTGAAGGAGGGCACGGCCGAGGTGCGGCTGGGCGATCGAAAGATCTCCATTGAGACCCGCGACATCGGTAGCGTGCGTTTTCACGCGCCCTCCGAGGCCTTGGCGGAGCAATGGCGGGAGATCGCGGAAGGGGAAACCCAAGCTGACGTCATCGTGTTACGTCGCAGCGAGACGGCGATTGACCAGCTGGAGGGGATTTTTCATGACGTGACCGAGGAAGCGGTGGAATTTGAATACGACGGGGACGTGATCCCGGTCAAACGAACCAAGCTGGAAGGGATGGTCTACCATCATCCCCCCGGCCGCGAGCTCCCAGTAGCGGCGTGCGCGGTGGAAGAAATCGGGAGCACGGTTTGGCAGGCCCGATCTCTCGAGGTCCGTGAGGGCAGACTGCATGTTTCCACCCCTGCCGGCGTGACCCGCGAGCTGCCCTGGAGCCAGGTAGCGCGGCTCAATTTTTCCTCGAGCAACATGACATACTTGAGTGATCTGGAGTTCGAACTGGTGGAGTGCACTCCGTTCGTTGGCTCGCGGTTATCGGAGGAGCGCATCAAGCAACTCTACGGGCCACACCGGGACGCCAGTTTTGAGGGCGAGGCGTTGTGGCTTGCTGACGGCGATCAGCTACAACGATACGAGAAAGGCTTGGCAATTCACAGCCGCACGGAACTGGTGTATCGTTTGACTCAACCGTACCGGAAACTGATGGCCACGGCGGGGGTGGACAGCCGGTTGGAGGGCCGCGGGAATCTTGTACTCGTGATTGAAGGCGACGGCCATGAATTATTTCGACGCCCGATCTCGGGCCAGGACCCACCGATCTCCCTCGATTTGGACATCGAAGGAGTTCGGCGTCTGAGGATCCTCGTCGACTACGGCGAGTCGCTGGATATTGCGGACCACTTGAATTTGTGTAATGCGAGGATCATCAAATGATGTTTCGATGGCCATCTGTTTGCCATGTCGGGTTCGTGGTGATTGTCGTGGCAAGCCTGTCCACGCCGGCCCGGTGGCTCGCCGCGGACGTTCCGGACGAGCGGGTACTGGAAGCCGAACGGCGGCGGATCGCAACGATCGACAGCGCCAGGAAAACGGCGATCTCGGTCTTTGCCCCTGGAGGAAAGGGGGGCGGATCGGGGGTGGTGATCAGCCCGGATGGGTACGCGCTGTCCAACTTCCACGTCGTGAAACCGATCGGAAGTTACTTGAAGTGCGGCATGGCGGATAATCGGCTGTACGATGCGGTGGTGGTGGGGATCGATCCGACCGGCGACGTCGCGCTGATCAAGCTGCTGGGGCGGGACGATTTCCCTCACGCCGAACTGGGAGACAGTGACGCGGTCCGAGTGGGAGACTGGTGCTTTGTGATCGGCAATCCCTTCATGTTGGCCACGGATCTTCAACCCACCGTGTCCTACGGCATGGTCTCGGGCGTCAATCGCTATCAGCCACCGGCGGGCACGCTGCTCGAATACACGGATTGCATCCAGACGGACGCGGCCATTAACCCCGGAAACTCCGGCGGCCCCCTGTTCAACGCCCAGGGGGAATTGATAGGCATCAACGGCCGAGGCTCGTTTGAAAAACGGGGGCGGGTCAACGTGGGGGTGGGATACGCCATTTCCGTCAACCAAATCAAGAAGTTCATGGGATACTTGCGCAGCGGCCGGATCGTCGACCACGCAACCCTGGGAGCGACGGTGACCAGCGACGAACAGGGGCGAGTCGTGGTCTCCGAAATCCTGCAGTCATCCGATGCCTATCGCCGTGGTTTGAGATATGGCGACCGGGTACTCTCGTTCGGCGGCCGCGAAATCAACAGTGTCAACGGGTTCAAAAACGTGCTCGGGATTTTCCCGCGCGGTTGGCGGGTCCCATTGAGCTTTCGACATGAAAAGGAACGCCACGATGTCTGGGTGCGGCTCGCCGGCGTACACTCCCGGCAAGAGCTGATAGAGAAAATCGAAGGGCCCTCGGTGCCCTTGCCGCATCCGAAACCGAAACCGAAAAAACGGCCGGACGAACCTTCACCGAAGCCCCCCGAGGGGCCCCGGAAAGTCCCCCGTCCCTCAGCGCGCCCCGCCACCCAAAAGCCGCCCCCCAAACACGTGGCGCGGATGATCGAGAAAAGATCCGGATACGCGAACTACCATTTTAATGAACTCCATCGGAACCGGGTCTGGTCTCAATTCACCGAATACTCGAACTGTGTCGATTTGCCCGCGTCCTGGACATTGCGCGGCACGATGGATAACCAAGCGCCCTTCGAAATCACGCTCGGCGAAAAAGAAGTCCGGGGCGTGTTTCCCTCCAATCGCGACGTCGTCGACCCCCGCGTCGACCTGGATCAGCAACTGCTGCCGCTCGGCAGCGGCGGGCTGCTGCCCGCCCTCTCGCTCTGGCAACGGTTGCTGACCAACGGCCCCGAAGACTATGGTGAAGTATACTATCTGGGAACCGCTCCGCTGATCGATCATGACGGGCTTTTCGATGTGCTCGTCGGCATTCACAATGTGGTGGAATCCCGGTTCGCCTTCGATCCGGACCGCGGGAATCTGGTCGCCGTCGAGATGTTCCCCGAAACCAACGTGGACCCCTGCGAACTCTACTTCAGCGACTATCGCGAGGTAAACGGCTGCTTGCTCCCGCACCGGATCCTCGTGCGTTACGGGAACACGATCTTCACCGAACTGAATGTTGAAGAATATGAGATGGGCACGGACTCCTCCGACCCTTCCTGACACACGAACACGAGAGGATCCCAGCACCGTGTTAGGAATCACTCAAAAACAGCTTCCGCGGTTTAACGCGTTTCCAAGTCATCCGGCACAC
>JBNJEM010000282.1:0-9610 GCA_051745935.1 Planctomycetota bacterium | reverse complement strand
GTTTTTTAGGTCTCTTAGAGGTCCTTTCGTCTCAATACCGGCGAAACGAACGGCGCAACAATATGGATGGCAACGACTTGGAGTTTTTCCTCACCCCACTGTGACACTATGCCAAGGTCTGAGCGGGGCCGGGAAACGTGCCGTTCGTCACATCGCGGCAATACTGGCTGACCGCATCATGCACGACCTGCTTGACGTTGGCGTACTGGTGAACGAACCGCGGCACCCGTCCGCTTGTCAACCCTAACAAGTCGTGGGCGACCAAGACCTGGCCGTCGCATTGCGGGCCGGCGCCGATGCCGATGGTCGGGATCGTTAACTGCTCGGTGATTTGAGCGGCGACGTGGGCGGGCACGCATTCGAGCACGAGGGCAAAGGCGCCGGCGTCTTGAATAGCCCGGGCGTCCGCCAGCAACCTAGCCGTGTCGCGATGGATCTTATATCCGCCCATTTGGTGGATGGTCTGGGGGCGCAAGCCGACATGGCCCATCACTGGAATGCCGGCTCCGACCAGCGCGGCGACTGTGTCCGCTTGCTCGCGGGTCCCCTCCAGCTTGACGGCCTGGCAGCGGGTTTCTTGAAGGATGCGAGCCGCGTTGGCAATGGCCGCGGACCGAGAGATCTGGAATGTCGGAAATGGCATGTCCACCACGACCAAGGCTCGATGGACGGCGCGGCCCACCATTTCCGCATGGTAAATGATATCGTCAAGAGTCACGTGCAGGGTGTTGTCGTGGCCTTGGACCACCATCGACACCGTGTCTCCGACTAACACCGCATCGACACCCGCCTCGTCCAATATCTTCGCCAAGGGAAAGTCGTAGGCGGTCAACATGCTGATGCGTTGTCCTTTGGCTTTCAAGGACATGAATCGTGGGACTGTCATTCGGTGAGGCTTGTCGGCCATGAGATACACTCGCTAGAGTCGGAAGGTACACGTATACAATACCAGTGTCGCATTCTTGCGGTCAAAAGTGAACCGGGCAATATGGAGCGGCGTGGCGGAAGCACGCCTGCTCGTCGCCGTGCCGCTCTGGATACGGGGCACCCTCAGAGCCACGACGCCGCTGCCCCGCGGCGTGCGGGACTATACAAGTGGCCTGCGGCGGACCAAGTCATCCGCCACCGGTATATCCGAATCTCGGGACAGGTTCCGGGGGCTCTCCTTCGTTTGCCCGTTTCTGGCCGGTTGCTGACTCCCTGTCAGCTCACTATAATCTCCGATTCTTCGTGACGTCGGGCGAGATCGGTGTACGAGCCAGCGTAACGGTCAGGCGAAAGCGAGCAGCGGTGGGGGCGGCGTCCGGCGGTCGCCCTCATGGAGAGATTGCCTGCCGAGGCATTGCGGTTTTGGTCCCAAGTTCTTTGGAAGGAGAAAGATCGTGGCAATTCGTGTAGCAATTAACGGCTTTGGGCGCATCGGACGGTTGACACTTCGCGGCATGATGAGCCGCCCGGACGAGTTCGAGGTCGTCGCGGTTAACGACCTGACCGACAATCGCACCCTGGCCACGTTGTTGAAGTACGACAGCATTCACCGTCGTTATGCGGGGTCGGTGGAGTACGACGATCAGTACTTGACGGTCGACGGGAAGAAAATCCTCGCGTTGGCCGAGCCGAATCCCTCGAAGTTGCCCTGGAAAGAGAACAAGATCGACGTGGTCGTTGAAAGTACCGGGATTTTTACTTCCCGGGCCACCTCGGAAAAGCCCGGTTACGACACGCATTTGGACGCCGGCGCCAAGAAGGTCATTTTGAGTGCCCCGGCCAAGGACCAGCCCGATCTGACCGTGGTGCTAGGCGTGAACGACGACCAGCTGACTGGGGACATGAAGTGCGTTTCGAACGCTAGTTGCACGACCAACTGTTTGGCCCCCGTGGCCAAGGTGTTGCATGACACGTTCGGGATTGAGTCCGGACTCATGACCACGATTCACGGCTATACGAATGACCAACGCGTTCTGGACTTTCCACACAAGGACCTGTATCGAGCCCGCGCTGCCGCGCTGAATATCATTCCAACCACCACCGGCGCCGCGAAGGCGGTGGGCTTGGTGATCCCGGAACTCAAGGGTAAGTTGACCGGGATCGCGATGCGGGTTCCCGTCCCCACCGGCAGTGTCGTGGACTTGACCGCCAATCTCGCGAAGGATGCGGACAAAGAGGCGATCAATGCCGCGATGAAGGCGGCGGCGGAAGGGCCCTTGAAGGGCATTCTGTGCTACGTCGAGGATCCGATCGTCTCCAGCGATGTGATCGGCGACCCCCACAGCTCCCTGTTCGCCTCCGATTTCACCCAGGTGTTGGGCGGCAAGATGGTCAAGGTGGTCAGCTGGTACGACAACGAGTGGGGATACAGCTGCCGCACGGTGGACTTGGTTGCGAAATTGGCCTCCACCTAGTGCCCTCCGGCTGACGCGGTCCCCCAGGGAGTCGCCCTGTTCGTGGCCTGTTGGTTCAATCAACCCGGGCAAGTGCCACCGGGCCAGTCGGTGACGTGGCGGGGAGAGTCCGGCGAGTCTCTCCCCCGGGGGGCTCCGGCGAGCCGAGATGGCCAGGCGTTTCCCTCGCTCCGCGAGTGCTCGTGGCGGGGTGACTCGTCATGTTACTCAAAGTGAGATTAGCAGCGAACCTAACGATCCACGGGACGAGCCCGTGCGATTCGTCCCTTCGATTTTCAGTTTGAGTTATGTCCCGGCCCGTCGTGTGATGGGGGCGTCCGGGACAGGAGCCCTTGGAGTTTCGCCGCGGCAATCTCGCTGGCGCCGTGCTTCAACGCGTCGAGTGATTCTTGAAGTGCTTCTTCATGGTGTTTCAAAAAGGGGATGGCCGAACCCGGCGGTGGTGGTTGGGGGACCAGTTGGCGGGAGATCGCCGCCATGAGCTCGTCGATCCCCGTGGCCTCGCGAGCGCTTGTTGGAATTCCAGCCGGGCGATCGGAGGGGGGAATCCGGGCGAGGTCTCGTTTGTTGTGAACCAGCAGACACGGTGCTTCAATTTGATAGCTCCCACGTTGGCATGGGGGCTGCCAGGGCTTGGTCAGATCGGTGACCAGCAGGACCAAGTCCGCCGTGGCGGCTTCTTGTCGCGCTCGTCGTACCCCTTCCCGTTCAATGGCTGAGTGGGTGGGTCGCATCCCGGCCGTATCGGCGAACTCGACGGGCCACCCATCGATTGCGGTCACGTCGGTGAGAACATCGCGGGTGGTCCCCGGGGTGTCCCGGACCAACGCTCGATCGTAGCCCAAGATCGCGTTAATCAAGCTGCTCTTGCCCACATTGGTTTCTCCCACCAGCGCGACTCGCCACGGCGAGGTCAGACGCCGGCCTAAGGGGGCCCGGTTGAGCAATGCGGTTAAGGCACGCTTCGCGCGACATTGGTTTTGATCCGCGAGATCTCGAAGCACGTGGTCGACGGCTCGCGACAGGCTTCCTTGGATTTGGTCCAACAGGATCGCGGCCACCCGAGTAGTCCGTGCCTGAGTGATTGCCAGTCGGGCTTCTCCTCTTAGCCGACCTTCCGTGCGCTGTTTCACCCAGCAGTCCGGCGGGACTAACGTGCAGTTTTCATCGGCTAATGAACGGACAATCCGGTCAACAGCGGCCGAGCCGCCATGGCAATGGACCTCTATCGTTTGTTCATCGCGGCGCACGACCAGAAGTTCTTCAGCCGCCGCTGCTTCCTGACGTTCCGTTGTTCCCGTTGTTCTCTTGGACCGCGGCCCGCCCCAGTGCCCGTGGATCACGCGATTGACCGGGAACCGCCGGGGCGACTTTCCGGCGGCGGACACAAACAACCGTTCAACGGTGTCCGTGGCTGTTGTCCCCATCACGACAAGCGTGGCCACGGCGCCGCGTCCTGGCGGCGTAAGGACGGCCACCTGGCAGGGCGGTTCGTGGTCACGTGACGGCGGATGGGCACTCATCAGCTCTGCTCCACGCTACCCTGCTCATTCTCGGTTGACTGCTTCTGATGGAGGCCCGCCAACGCGATGCCTCGCAGCACCAGATTCGAATGGAATTGGAATTCCCGGCCCAGGTGCCCGACCAAGCAGTCTCCAGCTCCACCCGTGCAGTAGATTTCAGGGTCGCTGGATAGCTCCGCCGCCATGCGGGAAATGTGTTCGCGTATTGCCCCAACAGTGCCCCAGAGGATCCCGGCGTGAATCGCTTCGGCGGTCGACTTGCCAATGGAGACGGGAGGGGAAGAGAGCTGGAACCGCTGGAGCCGCGGGAGTGCCTGCGTGTTGTTCGCCAACGCGGCGGCGGCGGCTTCAAGACCCGGCAGAATCACGCCTCCCAGAAACAGACCGTCCGCCGCGACCGCGTCAATGGTCACGGCCGTGCCGGCATCAATTACGATCGCCGGTCGGGCGGGCGAACGCAATGCGTTAACGGCAACGGCGGCGGCCAAACGATCCGTCCCCACGCGTTCTGGAAAACGAACGTCAACCTTGAGCGGAAAGTGCTGGTGCCGCAGCAGCACGTATTGATCGTGAGGACGGGTCCGGCGGACCCAAGAGGCCAGTTTCCTTTCCAGCGGGCCGTTAACGCTCGCCGCGTACCATCGCTGTGCCGTGGAAGGGATTTGCGCGAGCCATCTCCCTGGAAGGTTCGCGGACGAATTCACCTTCTCGGGCGAACCCATGGCCTCCCGATTTGCAACCGTGATCGCGACCTCGGCCACTGGACCATCCAGGTCCCCGCCCGACCGGTCTCCCCCGGGCGAAAGCTGAAACCGGCCCAGCTTAATGGCGCTATTGCCTATGTCGGCGGCGATCAGGGAAGAAAGCGGCTTGTCAGTCATGAGGGATTGTGGCGGGAATGCCCCAATGAGTTCGAGGCCACGGGCTGGGAAGCGAGGGACGCCCGTGTCTCCTTCTCGACTCGATCCAGCTGGACGCAAATGGCTTCGATCAGTTGATTCAACCCTTGGCCGGTGACGGCCGAGATCAACAAAACTTCGCCGGACACGACGGCATTGAGCTGGCGTTGAATCTCGTCGGCGGCGGGCAGTTCGCCTTTGGTCACGACAACGATTTCGGGCCGCTTGACAAGCGAGGGGTTGTGCAGCTTCAGTTCGTTTCGGATCGCTTGGTAGTTTGCCACGGGATTCGTGCCGTCCATGGGAAACGGTTCAATCAGGTGAACGAGGATCCCGGTTCGCTCGATGTGTCGCAGGAACTCGTGTCCCAAACCGATTCCCGCGTGAGCGCCTTCAATCAACCCAGGCGTGTCGGCCAAGACAAAGGAACGGTCAAGTCCAACTTGGACAAGCCCCAGGTTAGGCAGCTTGGTGGTAAACGGATAATCCGCGATTTCCGGGCGAGCGCGCGACAGCCGACTCAGCAACGTGCTCTTGCCCGCGTTCGGCTTGCCGATCAAGCCCACGTCCGCGATTACCTTCAGTTCCAGAGTGAGCCGCCGCCGCTCCCCTTCCTCCCCCTCGGTCCATTGCCGCGGCGCTTGATTGGTGGCGGACTTGAAGTGAGCGTTCCCTTTGCCCCCTTTTCCTCCCCGAGCCGCGATGAAGTGATCCCCTGGCTCCACCAGATCCTTGACCACGAACTTTTCGAGGGTGTCTAGCACGACCGTGCCGACTGGAACTTCGATGATTAAATCCTTGCCGTTGCGACCATGCCGGTTGCTCCCCTCGCCGCGACCGCCATCTGGAGCCCGCCACGCGCGGCGGTGAGCCAATCCCGCCAAGCTGTCGACGCCCTCTTGCGAGGCCACGATCACGTGGCCGCCTCGCCCGCCATCGCCCCCGTCCGGTCCCCCCTTGGGCACGTATCGCTCACGCCGGAAACTCAGACAGCCATCTCCACCGTCCCCGGCGATCAGTTCAACTTCACAGCGATCGACAAACATGATTTATATTTCAGGCGGTTGGATTGTTCCGGGTGGAAAGCTGCCCGACGCAGGCCGTCCTCCCGTTGGTCGGACTCGCGGCGGAGAAAGTCATCCGCGACCGGTATATACCGCTGCTGGGCAACCGTGCCCCAACCCGCGAACGGCCATAAGACACGCCGTTCTGGTCGTTCGTGCCGCAAGTGGCACCGCCAATTTGGGCCGTTTTTTACTGGACGGACGATACAGCCTGTAAAACGTGGTTCCCGCGCCCAAAACGCCCCAGGTGAACGCGACCCTGACTGGTTTTGTCGTGGCTTCTTGACATGTGGCGGATCTCGCGGCGCTGCGTCCGACCAGCGGGGCTTGTGCGCGGCGGCCCGGCCACTGGGGGGCCGCTTGGGCGTGATCGCCGGGTCCCGAGGGAGCTCTTGCCCTCCTGCGGCGAACCGGTCAGTTCTCGACCACGTTGACACGTCTGCCGTTGCGATCGAATTTCACACAGCCTTCGGCAAGAGCGAATAACGTGCAGTCGTTCCCTTGACCTACATTCGTTCCGGCATGGAACTTGTTGCCCACCTGACGGACCAGGATGCTACCGGCCCGCACGTACTGCCCCCCGAATCGCTTGATGCCCCGTCTTTGAGCATTTGAATCTCGACCGTTTCGGCTTGAGCCTTGACCTTTCTTGTGAGCCATGGCAACTCTCCTCGCTCTAGATTGAATTCAGGGGGGGAAATTTCCCGGGGCGTCTCGGTCTCGTGGGTCATGGCGACAAACTGGTAGCGGACGGCCGGGAACACCAGCCTTTGGGGATTCGGTTTCCTGCATCCTAGCTCGACAGCGCTACCTTGATTCGACCAATGAACGCTCGCGGGGAAACCTTTTAATTTAGCGATAGGTCCACTGGTAATCAAGGCGTTCTTTGAGGCCGTACGCACTAAGGATCTCTTTTTGGCGGACAGGGTCTCGCGAGTATGGCACCCCAAACGAAATGCGGTCTTCGTGTTCCCGCACGCCATCACCAGGCCGCCAGAAGTTCAACCGCAACGTCTTGGCCAAAAAGTCTCGGTTCGTGCCTGGCTCGTCGCCGGGCTCGAACGAGTCCGGTGAATCGACCGGTTTGTATGCGTTCGTCAAGCCACGCACGAACACCGAAAAGAAATCGACGCGAGGGTCAACGTCTTCCCAAGTGACCACTCCCCACACCTCGTGCGGGTTTTCCGGCGTGCTCAGCGGGATCGGGGTCTGACTGATTTCCACGGTATTGAGTAGGGCGTCCCCGTCCACTTCGCGCTGTTGAATCGGCTCTTTGGCCGCCGGAATAATCCGGTCCTGGTAGGACTTGTCGAATTCAT
The DNA here is from genome assembly GCA_051745935.1 of Planctomycetota bacterium. Taxonomy (GTDB): domain Bacteria; phylum Planctomycetota; class Planctomycetia; order Pirellulales; family Pirellulaceae; genus JBNJEM01. Next base: position 2,403 of record JBNJEM010000282.1, on the reverse strand, counting down.
GAGTTTCCAAAACAAATCGCGGGAAGAAGTATTGATGTTCCCGAGACACCAAGGATGGCTGGTAAAAGGTGCGGTCCCACTTATCCGTGGTGGGTTCCGGATCCAAGTCTTCTCCGACATAGCGGACCCGGTAAACCAAGTACCAGATCAGCTTGCGCTGCATCTTGCCGCTTGCCTGCGGCACGTCGACGTGAATTGTTCGCAAGGGCTTGAATGCGAATTCCAGACACCAGATTTCGCGACGGAGTACGGTACGCTTGGACTTTTCGAAGACGGTCCGACTCTTGGCCGTGTAATGAGGGTCCCAGTTCGTTTCTGGTAGTCCCTGGGTAACCTCGACCAGCGGCGAGGGGCCGGAATAGGTCTCCTCGTATTGCTGGTCGGGCGGGATGAGAGTTAACACGCCCGGCGCGTACTTCCGCGACTGCGCGTTGACCGGTTCGATCAGTAAGATGATCAATCCCCCGGTCGTCAACGCCAGAACCCATGAAACCAATCGCGAGACCATTTATGTAGTCCTCAACTGTGCATTAAAAGAATACTGCGAGTGGACGGGCAGTGTGGGACCGCTCCGCCCGCTGGTTCACTCGCTCGGGCCGAGCGTGTTGGACGGCACCGTGCAACACCCACGCGATCGACGCGGCGGCAGCAGCCCACCCACGCATGCTTCAACCATGGAGACCTCGCCTGCCTCGTTCCCTTGTGCCGTTTCCATTCATACCGGTCGCGGATGACTTTCTCTGCCGCGAGTCCGACCGCCTGAAACATCACCAAAGTGTACTATAATTGCCGTTATTAGAAATGATACCGGCGCGATCAGGTATTTCCGGTGATACCGTTCAGGACCCGTTTCGGATATCTGCTCGCAGCTCGTTCGCAGTGCCGCGCGCGGTCTCCGCTCCATGGGGCGTGGTTGATCACCGGTGGCCGCCCCCACGCTGGCCGTCCCTTGCATGCTTCCGCTTCTTCCTAATCGCGGCCGCTCCCCCATTCGAGGGAGCCAGGAAGGAGCGACGGGGCATCGGGGCGCGAGTCTCCGGCGGACGTGGGGCGACATATCCACGCACCCCTCTAGTATAACCGCCCTCTTTTCCCACAATCAAGCATTCGATTGGTCCGAGCGGGAAAAACGCCGCTTAAATGGGGCTCCAGCCGCCATATCCCGGCTAAGTGGACACTAGAGCCGCAGTTTCGTCACGAGTTGGTTCCACGGCGTGGTAGCGCGATCGGGCACCAGCGACGCCGCGGCTGGGCCTGATCGTAAGCTCGGATAATCCGGGGCCGGGCGATTAGCGTATAGTTGGCTTTTTCGCCTGGCCCCCGTGAACATGGTGGAGCGGGGTGAAACTCTCTGTTAACTGGCGTCGGCCTGGGAGGGCTGAAATCCATCGTTGCCAATCGGCTGGGGTGTTCGCCACATCCTGTTCGTGATCCCGCGGGTGCTTCGTTAAGATGGGGAAGTGGTATGGCGTTATGGGCGGCATGGCGTTATGGATTGACTGGCTCGCGAAAGCGAAACGAGCTAATGAGGGCCTGATCGGCTGCTCCGAACCGGGATACCAATTCCGATTCAAAGGTGAAGACGCACGAGACCCGGCGTCCTTGATCGTTGGTGATGTGGTAATAGACCCAGTTAATCGGGACCTCGGACACCATGCCGTTGACCACGACGCGCATGACATGCAACCCGTTTTCGTTGACCTTTTCCGTGGCGGTCACGAATTCTCCGAACTTTTCGGCCAGTACATTCTTGATGTCGTTCTGGAAATCGCTCAAGGTAAACGGCACGCCCTCTTCCATGGGCGGAAGGGCGGTGAGGTTGCACTGGGCGACAAGATCGCCCCGATCGACCAGTCGCAGGACACACGCATCCTCCTGGTCCAGCATCTGGTGCCATTTCCGGCTTATCAGAAGTTCAAACTGATTGGTCGGAGACACGAATTCCACCAGACGGACATGGGGGTCGGCCGTCAGCGGGAGGTCGGCTAGGATATCCGAATGTAACGCGGGCACTTCCGAGCGTTCAGAGAGGGCCATTTGTAGGCGGACCGTGCCGTCGAGACCGGGGTGGGCATGGCCCACGGACCGGTTCTCCTTCATTGACATCGCGAACCAACCGATTCGCTGTTGATTCACGTCATATGCATACTTCGCCGCCAATCGCATTTCGGTTGCCACGCCGCCTGATGCGCCGCTGACAGCCCCCTTGGCCTCGACGATGGCCGATCCATCCTCGATACGAACCAGCCGACATTCCACGTCCTGGCTCGCAATCGCGTCCACGCCCAGGATCGCGGGCAGCACGTCTGATTCGAGTTTCCAGGTTTCCCCGATTTCGACCGTTTGACGCGGAAGCAGCTCATTGATGATCGCGCTGTTGGCTGGGACGTCGATCAAGTCTAG
>JBNJEM010000281.1:0-9640 GCA_051745935.1 Planctomycetota bacterium | reverse complement strand
CGGATTTCGATTTCACCAGTCGATAGCTTCGAATAGACCATCCCCTCCGGACGATGCGCCACCTTGCCGGTGACGCGAACCACCGATTCGGCGTGAAGCCCGCCAGCGAGCTTAGCGGTCTCCGAACCGCTCTCCGGGCCAGCCACCACCTGCGTTTTTCCATATCGGTCGCGAACATCGAAAAAGACCGCGCCGCCATGATCACGCATGCTGTCCACCCAACCACAAAGGGTTACAGTCCGTTCCACGTGATCGCTGGTTAATTCACCACAATTGTGCGTGCGTAACACCGAAGCCATCCTCGTTTCAATAAGATCTGGAGATTCAACAAAACTGGAGGGAAAACCCCGCCCGTGCCTTTTTACGCCTCCCCCGTTTGGCGGGAACTCGCCCGTAAACCCCGCATTCTAAACGGACGAGCCCGGTTTGGCGACACACCCCCAAGCCTGGCCTGGTTAGAACCCCGGAAACTGGGCAAGCTAGGAGACATAGGTCTGCGGCGTTTGTTGCGTGTCCTCCTTTCAAACAGAACACGCACATTCGTGGTCTGCTTCATTCGCGCGGTGGGAGGATGGCCGATTTTTGGGCCCGCGCGAATTCAGTTGACCGCGAATACGAGGGGGGGACGTCTCTGCGGGCGTTCGGTAAGCTGCCGAAGTTCGAACGCGCACATTCGTGGTCTGCTTCATTCGCGCGGACCAAGTTATGACCAAGGCCGCGGCAAGGTGATCATTGCTTTACCTTTCGTCCCAATTCCACAAGTCGACGAGCGATCTCCGCGGCTTCCATCCGCTGGTCCCGTTCAATTCGTTGGCACTCACTCAAGCTACGAAACCACGTTTCCTGCCGGCGCGCGAACTGGTGCGTCCGAACCTGTACCCGAGACTTCGCCTCGCTCAAGGACATTTCCCCCCGGCAATACTCAATCGCCTCACGATACCCCACGGCTTGAGACGCCGTCCGTCCCAGCCTGCCAAAACAATTCAACAACCCTTGCACCTCACCGATCAACCCGTGGTGAAACATCCGTTCCACGCGAGCATCAATCCGCTCATGCAAGGTGGCTCGCGGCCACCCGAGCACGAAAACCCGGCAATCCTCGGCCCGGGCTCCTTCCTCGAACTGCAACTGCCGATGACTGATCGGTTCACCGGTAATCTTATAGACTTCCAGCGCCCGAATAATTCGCCGAACGTCGTTCTTGTGCAGCTTGTCGGCGGAAAGGGGATCCACCTGGACCAGACGCTTGTAAAGCGGCTCAACGCCCACGCGCCGCACTTCCTCCTCCACCTCCTTGCGAAACGCCCAATCCGCCGGCGGCCCCGTGTATAGTCCCCGAAGCATGGCTTTCAAATACATCGGCGTCCCCCCGACAAACAACACGTCCCGTCCCGCGGCGCGAATCCGCTCAATCAAGTGGTGGGCTCTCTTGACGTAACTGGAAACGCTGAACTCCTCAACTGGATCCAAAATGTTGAGCAAGTGATGCGGGACGGCCCGCAGTTGCTCCGGAGTTGGCGTGGCGGTGCCGATGTCCATCCCCCGATAGATGGCCATGGAATCCAGAGAGACGATCTCGGCGTTCAACAGCCGGGCCATCTCGATGCCCACACGAGTCTTGCCCGCCGCCGTCGGACCGCTCAAGTACCAACAATCCAACGCCGGCGGTACCAAATCGGAAGATGATTGACACCCAGCGCACCCGCAATCCTCGGAATTGTTGTCGTCAGACTGATCAGTTAAACTATTCATGGCGTGGAATTCAAGAACTCAACATAAGTCAGGACGTAGTGACCGAGGTCGGTGGATTGGGACTCAGGGTCCGTGCTTGTTCGCCGCGCGTACCGGCCACATCAGGCCGCCCCGATGAGCAGGGCTTATGGCTCGTCCGCGCTTAGCCACTTCAGCCATGGCTCCGCCCCCCGAGGCAACGACCTCGCAACCGATGATACACGGTAACCCCGGTTTCCGTACATGCCGCCCCCTGGTTCACTTCGATTTTTCACGCATTGATAAAGCCAACGATGAGCGAGAAGCCAACCGTCCCCCAGCAGCTCATGGCAGTGATCCAGGACCGGAAAACCAATCCGACGGGTCGTTCCTACACGGCAACGCTGTTCGCCGGCGGCATTCCCACCATTGGTGCCAAGATTCTGGAAGAGGCTCGTGAAGTCGTGGAAGCGGCCGGAGAGCCAGGATCGGCGGGCCGTGAACACGTCGTGCACGAGGCCGCCGACTTGATTTATCACCTCTGTGTCCTGCTGGGCCATCAATCCATCAGCTGGCAGGAAGTCGAAACGGAACTGGCTACACGATCCGGGTTCAGCGGCCTGGACGAGAAAGCGGCCAGAGATCAAACCTGAACCATGAGGTGCCGCGGGGGGGCGCGTGGAACCGTCACTTTCCCCGGCTGATCATTGTCTGATGCCGCCGAGATACACGCCACACACTTGCGTTTCCTCGTCCAAAAGCGTGGCATGTGGATCGGCGCTTCCAGTCGGCACCCGCCCCAACTTCACCATGATCAAGTCAGCATTCTTGCCAGGTTCAAGACTGCCCATTCGCTTGGCCCATCCTAGGGCATCGGCCGCATCCAGCGTCATCATCCGCAACAGCGCGCGGGCGCTGACGTCGGGGTGCCGTCCGCCGGCGAACTGTAATTCCTTGAACCCCTCCAGATCCGGGTTCGACGCTTTCCCATCCGTCCCCAAGACGACACGCGCGCCCGCGTGCAGTATGCGGCCCAGCGGGTAGGGTGGATAACGAAAATAATGGTGAGTGCGTGGGCAGTAGACCACGAACATGCTCCGGCGATGCCGCGACAAGACCGCCCAATCCTCCGGTCCCAGGAAGTTTCCGTGGATAATCAGGGCCCGGGGCGCGGCGGCCAGCATGCGCAAGTAGTTTCCGGGCTGGCGGTTACCGGGAAAGACCGTTGGATTCCACGCACCAAGCCGTTGAAGCACGTCGCGAAAGGGCCCGTCTCCCCGAGAGAGCAACCGCAGCTCCTCGGGCGATTCGGCCAGATGCATGGCAAGGTTCAATTGATGTTTTCTGGCAAGCGTCACCGCTCGCTGGACCAGCTCCGGCGCGGTTGTGTAGGGCGCATGAGGACTCAGCCCCCGCGCGACCTCATTGGACGCTGGACGGGCCAAATCGGCCCGAGCGAGCTCGAGTTGTTCGGCAATTCTTTCCTCGCTTAGACCGAGCAACTCTCGAAACTCAAAACAGTGCGGTCCGTGCGTTGGCAACATGGAGTCGGTGACATCCCGGGTGGTGATGTTTCCGACCGCTGTGACCCCGGCCTGGAGACTTTCGCGAAGTCCCCGCTGAACCGCCACTGGGCGTCTCGCGGCAGACAACGGCCCCTGTTGCTGATCCACCTCGCGCCGCCGCTGATCAACGACCGCTTCAACCCACTGGGGGAACGGCATGCCAGGCATGCCCAAGGGAGCATGCAGGTCACTGAACTCCAGATGTGCATGCGGATTGACCAATCCCGGCAACAACGCCACGTCACCGAGATCCACGGCCGGCCGGGGCGAAGCATTCTCGCCAACCGCCACGATTCGACCGTCGTCAATCGTGATCACCCCGCCATCGATTGGTGGCGAGGCAATTGGGAAGACAAGTCGCGCTCGGAGCGCCATTCGAGTCGTGGTCTCTTTCATCACGGCTTGTGGCCCGTCAAGACACCACCGCGCTCGCGGACTGGTGACTCAGTGCCTCGTTGAGTTTTTCCTCCGGCGTCGCGTCATGAGGCAGCCGCCGGAACCAATTGAAGATCAAAACCGACAACACCGTCCCGATGCAAATCAAGGGCCAACGATACATGACCGAATCCCCTTGCATCTCGAACATCCAACTCAGCCACGGATTGCCTCGCACCACCGAGGTCGGGCCCACGGAGCAGAGTAGACCAAGCGAATTATACGTGAAATGAAAGATAATCGCGGGAAACAGACTACCCGTCTGAACGGCAACAAACCCGAGCACCATGCCGAGCATCACGGCGCTGATTGACTGCTGGAGAATTCCATGAGTAATTCCGAAGAACAGGCTGCTAATCAGAATCGCTTCCCACTTGCTTCCCACGTGCCGCAGCCCTGACAAGATGAAACCGCGAAACGCGAGCTCTTCGCAGATGGCCGGCGTCAGCGCCAACAATCCCAGGATGGCCCAAAGACCGGGAGCGGACGAAATAACGGTCTTGAAATGCGCGGCCTGACTCGCCACTTCCTCGTTCACCGGATAAAGTTGGGCGATCCCCTGCACCACCAGCAGGGCGGGCGGATGGAGCGCCACGGCCAGGAGAAAAGCCATGCCGAGCGACTTTGCGGACGGCCGATGAAGCAGCAACGTGGCGCGGGGACTGCGAGTCAAGAAGACCGTCATCAACAGTACCGGGCCGGCGACCAAAACGGTCAGCGTGATGAATTGCATGCCGGCGAACTCGGCCCACGTGTGGGGCGTCTTGGCCGCGGCCGAAGCGAAAAAGCGAATCATCAAGACCGCCGTGCCGCAAGCCAGCGCCTGCGCGACCGTGGGGGTTGCCCCTCGTTCCCGAAACACCTGCCGAAGCCACAACCGAATATCCGTCCGCTCACTCTCACGAAACAATACCGATTCGTTATTGAATTGATCAACGGCCCAGCGAATGGCGAGCAGGCAGCATCCGCCAGTGACCAGCAGAACGACCGGCGCGAAGACCGCCGCCTGGGACAATTCGCCTTCAATCAAAGCTCTCAGCAACAACATCATGCCCGTGATCGGCACCAGAGTCGTCCCCAAGTTCATCTCCACCGAGGGCAACATGGGCAGTATCATGAGCGGGAGCGCGATCAATAGCAACGGCATTAAGTAGTATTGGCCCTCCTTGGTGCTGCGAGCGAACGCCGCGATGGCCAGCGCCAGAGCGCTGAACAACGCCGAAACGGGAAGCAGGGCCACGATCAACCAGAAAAAGGCGAAAGGCGGGGGAGCACCAATGGGGAATTGTCCCGGCTGCAACAGAATAACCGCCGTGCCCGTGACAGCCATGCTCGACAGATTCAACAAGGCGGTGGCGGAACTGAAGCCCATAATCGTCAGCAGTTTGCCGATCACGATTTCGCCGCGGGCCGCCGGACTGCTCAGTAGCGTCTCCAGCGTCCCCCGCTCCTTCTCTCCCGCGCACAAGTCGACGGCAGGATAAAACGCGCCGGTTAGCGCCCAAATGAAGAGCACGAACGGGAGTACTTTCGACCAAAACGCCGCCCGCCGGGTCATCTCCACCGAAACATCCACGTCCACGACATCAAACGGGTTCGTGACCTCCGGCGACACGTCGTGCTCGCGCAGATACTGCCGCACGAGCAATTTCCGCCATTGCGACAGCACGTCCCGAACGTGGCCACGCATCATGCGCGACTTGTCGCTGGCCGCATCGAAGATCACTTCCGGCATCGGCAACCGCGACATCTTCGCCACGATCCGCTCCCCGTCATCCTCTTCCCGCGCATTCTCTTCACGCCCCACCTCGCGAAATCGGTTGAGCGACTCCTCGAAACCCTCGGGAAAACGAACCACGACGGCGTATTCACCGCCCTCGACCAACTCGCGTGCCCGCTCGCGAAACTCCTCGGACGTCCAGCTCTCGGGCACCCGCCGCTCCGTGTCCACAAGCAACAGGTCCCTCTGTTCGTCGGAACAAACAGCCGGGTGAAAAGCTTGGCCGTCCGCCAGCGGCGGCTCCTCCGGCAGATGCTCCATGCCGGCCAACCAGATCCGGGCGGGCCGCTTGTGCATGAACTGGGAGACCTGAACGAAGCTCATGCCCAGCAGTGGATAAAGTAACAATGGCAGTACCGCAATGGTAAACAGCGTGCGACGATCGCGCAGTTGATCTCGAACCTCGCGAAAGAAAATCAACTTGACATTAAACCAATTCATGCTTATTCCGTTGTTGCCCTTCCACGCGATGATGCTCTGCCCCCGCTTCGCTTTCAGCGAGAGGCCGGCTATCCAGTACAATCCGCCGGCCGCGGCGCCAGATTCGCGACAGACTCTTTCCTCTGAAATTCACGTCCCATCATCCCCCTCGGCGCCCACGCGTATCCCGAAAGGAATGTTCCGCCGCGAGTCAAACCCGCCAAAGCGGGCCGGCCCACGGAACCTTGCCAACCGGAATGTCCCAAGGCGGCAGGGCCGCCAACCCAATAGGCAGACCGCATGGGGATGGACCGCTCCCGTTGGTCGCTCACGCGAACAAGGCGCGCACCGTGCGCGCATGTTACGCCCTAACACTCTAGCGAGGTAGGACCTCGCACCAATGCGAGCTACCGATCGAACCGTGTTATACCGGTCGCGGATGACTTTCTCCGCCGCGAGTCCGACCAACGGGAGGACGGCTTGCGTCGGGCCGCTTTCCACCCGGAAAAATCCAACCGCCTGAAATATAGCCCGCTCCCGTTGGTCGCTAGAAGTTGACTCAAAATGAACGACGTTCTTCGCATAAGTAGACTAACCAACAGCGGTCCGAACAGCCCCCACTCGGTCGTCGCGACGTCCGTCGTGGTGCGATATGAGCCCGAAAAACAGTTCCTCCAGATCGTCTTCACCGTGCAACGCCAACAATTCATCCAACGAACCTTCCGCCAGGATATTGCCGCGGTGCATAATCGCGATCCGATCACACAACCGCTCCGCTTCCCGCATAATATGCGTTGAAAGAATCACGCACTTGCCCTGCTCCCGGAGTTCAGCGACGGTCTTCAGTAACGCGCGAGCCACGAGCACGTCCAACCCCGCCGTCGCTTCATCAAAAATCAACACCGCCGGATCGTGAACGACAGCCCGTGCAATCGATACTTTTTGTTTCATGCCGGTCGACATCTTCGCCCCCAACACGTCCCGGATCTCCGTCATTTGCAGACGCTGGAAAATGGCTTCCATGCGGTCGCGCAGCAGTTCGTCCGGCAACCCGTAAAGACGACCGAAATACTCGACCATTTCCCAAGCCGTCATGCGGTCATACACAGCGGTGTTGCTCGACACAAAACCAATCTGATGACGCACCAGCGAGGGCTGGGTGAGCACATCGTAACCGTTGACCGTCGCGGTGCCCGAGGTGGGGCGCAACACCGTACTGAGGATCCGTAAAACCGTCGTCTTGCCAGCGCCGTTGGGACCGAGCAGCCCGTAGATCCGACCAGCCACGGCGTCAAAGCTGATCCCGTCAATCGCGATAAAACGTCCACGACGCAGATCCGAATACGACTTGGTCAACTTTTCCACGTGAATCATCGCCGCCCCTATTTTGCAAAGCACTAGGCCCCCAACAGCCCCTTACTCCGGAGCTGGTTCACCCAATCCTAACCGATCATGGGCAAAAGACTGAATATTCGCGCACGTTCGCACTTCCGTTGCACATTTTGAACAAAGGCTCTTGAAGGTGCGAATGCCACGGGCTTGTCCCCTGGTCCGTGTTACGTTCCACGCTACCGACGGCCAAGAGTGGTGTGTCCGGCCGGTTTGTAGCGGAAAGCGTAAACCACCACGGCACAAGCCCGTGGCATCCATGCGGACTCCGGTGTCCAGGCCGCGTAGCGGCACCCGTGAACGGCTACACATAATCATCCGCCCTCGCCAAGCCATGATGGTTCCTCACCGCCAAGGAAAATATTCCACGCGAATATCGGCCCGTCGACCAAGTGGTGGAGAATCCCCCCAGCTAAGCTACCCCGGATGGGCGATCGCCCCCTGGCCCCTGTCTCAGTTCAGCATAGGGCTCCATCGAAAAACGCTCAAGCAGCCGTCCAATCGCGCGCGGCCCTTTTCATGATCGCCCCCCACGATTATGCCGGTCGCGGACGACTTTCTTCGCCGCGAGTCCGACCAACGGGCGGACGGCTTGCGTCCGGCAGCGTTCCATCCGGAAGAATCCAACCGCGTGAAACCCTCTTATAAGACAGCCTAGCTTATTCGTGCCGGGTAACGACGAGTGGGACGAACTGAGGAGAACCGTTCATTGGAGCGGTAAGGATCGGTAAAGGAATAACTGTCTGATTCAAAGAGTTCGCGTGATGTTCCCAGCTCGCGCCAGGGGAGACTCGGATTCCTCGCTCCATCACGGCGATTGCCCGCGCTCCATCAGATGCCCCGGACTGGTCCCGGGGAGTTTCACGTTTTTCGCTACAATGTGGCCCCCTCATTGATTTTCCGATGCTAACGCGGAGCGCCGCTGCCGCTCCGCTTCAATGGCCCGCTTCTCCTGCTCCTGGTCGACCAGCTGGTAGTAGACATTTCGTTGGCGAGGCAGATATCCAAGTTCTTCGATGGCACGGCGGATGCCAGCAAGCGTCACGGTGTGACTCGTGCCGGCTTCCGAAACCACGTTCTCCTCAATCATCAAGCTGCCCATGTCGTTGGCGCCGAAAAGCATGGCGAGCTGCCCGATCCTCAGGCCTTGTGTTACCCAACTGGCTTGGATGTTCGCAAAGTTATCCAAATACAACCTGGCGATAGCCTGCGTCCTCAAATACTCAAACGCACTGGCACGTGACACCCGGGGCATCGCCGTACTCGCCGGTTGGAAGGGCCAGCAAATGAAGGCCGTGAAGCCACCAGTTTCATCTTGCAGCTGCCGCAGACGGTCGAGATGTTCGATCCGTTGCGATACCGTCTCGACATGCCCGAACATCATGGTGGCCGAACTTCGCCCCCCCAATTCGTGCCACTCCCGCATGACGTTCAGCCAGTCTTCGGCCCGGACCTTCCTGGGCGAGATTTGACGGCGGACGGCGTCGACCAGGATCTCCGCTCCACCTCCGGGGATACTCCCCAATCCCGCCTCGCGAAGTCGCTCCAGCACCCCACGCACCGGAAGGCTGGAGGCGGCGGCGAAGTGGTTGACCTCGGGGGGACTGAAACCGTGCACGTTGACCGCCGGAAATCGCCGCTTGATGTCGCGCAACAGCCCTTCATACCAGGAGAACGGAAGAGTCGGATGAAGCCCTCCCTGCAGCAGAATCTGGTTGCCCCCCAACGCCACGGCCTCACGGACTTTCTCCAGCAACACATGCCGGGGAAGTACGTAGGCCCCCTCACTTCCCAGCGTCCGATGAAAGGCGCAAAAGTCACACCCCACCGAGCAAATATTCGTGTAGTTGATATTGCGATCAATGTTGTATGTGCGATACGGCTCGGGATGTAATCGATGGGAAACGGCCTCGGCTCCTTTCCCCAAAACAACCAAATCATAGGACTTGAACAGCTCGACGCCCTCCTCTTTCGTCAGCCGCTCTCCGGTAGCCGCTTTTCGCACAATGCCCTTCATCGTGTCTCGATTCGTCGTGTCATCCTAGTTGCACGGCACCACTTCCCTGCCGGCCCGGGGCCCGTGGGGATAAAACTTTCCATGGTAACGCTTTGCGTTCCTCGGTCGAACCAAAGTGCCGCTGTCGTTCTAGGCGTTTGATAACTGTTTAGCACCGGAAAATCAACAACTGTCGCACGAGCGGGGCGGGCGTCCGCGAGGCTTTTCAACGCGATGGGTCTGAAGCCGGGGTGAGGAAAAACTCCAAGTCGTTGCCATCCATATTGTTGCGCCGTTCGTTTCGCCGGTATTGAGACGAAAGGACCTCTAAGAGACCTAAAAAAC
>JBNJEM010000280.1:0-9654 GCA_051745935.1 Planctomycetota bacterium | reverse complement strand
TGCCAGCGGAGCCGGATGAGCTCGTCCGACGCCGATTCCGGAGGGAGGACCTTTAGTTCGGCCGCCGCTCGCATCACCGCCCCAGACTGATCCCACAGAGAGACATCCGACTTGACGGCCAATTCGGCGCAGTGGATGGCGTCCAGAGGGGATCGCTCGGTCAGGAAGCTGTCGGCCAGATACAGGAAGCGTGCGGCACATAGGTGAGCCAGGGAACTCATGATCGTTTTCCTTTCTTGGGTATTGAGGGGAATCGTCTCGCACCGCGACTGTGGGTATCAACCAAGCACACCGGCCTAGTCGTGTTCGCGCACGTGTCCGTCTGGCGCTGTTTGGACCGCGTCGTCCGTGATTGCTGCCTCCAGAACGCGCAGAAAGGTTTGCGTCTGCTCTTGGCTGAGAGGCACTCGCCCGGCCTCTTCGATCCTCAAGTCATTGTTATCGGCCACGACGACCAGCGAACGCGACACGGGTGTGCCAAAGATTGCCTGCAGCTCTTGACTTCGGTTAAGATACGCGACGATTCTCTCCAACTCGTTCACGAAAATGCCCACCCGATTTCGGTTGGCAGTCTCTTTGGCCGGCTGTTCAACCGCCCACGGCATCGGATTCAATGCGTCCGGTTTCATGTTCAGCCCTCCTCATCAAAAGATTTCGGGACAATGTCGAAAGTACCGTCTGTTTCTGGCGATCAGAGATGAAAAACCACGTGCTCCACAAAGCCAAATGATCGGGCGCTAGCCCCTCAGTAGTGACAGGCAGCGCGGGCACCAATGCAATTGACGAGTCGCGACCATCGAAACCATCGGTGGCCTCCCTATCTTTTGAAAAAGTAAGGGGCTACTATTTGACTCGCGCAATGCGTCCTCCGCACACATCCAAACGGATGGCTGCATCGCCTGCGTCTGTAACACTAAAGCACCGCGTGGTGAAATTTTTTCACCATCTCCCGTTCCGCGGCAGCCATGCGAGCCGCGACTGAGACACAACTCTTTGCGAGCAAACAACTTCGAACACTTCTCCCGCCCCTCGCCTTGCACGCCGTCGGTCCATCGGGGCCGAGACGTAGGGGACAACCGGACAAGGGGGCCTTGTTTGTCGCGGCCCGTGATGACATCTCCCCGGAAACTACAGACGAGCACAATCGTTGGTTGGCAGCTGGGCTGCCAAAAAAGTAGTCAGTCTGAGCGATTTCCTGAGCGATTTCGGAATTCGCGACAGGAAATGATTTTGTTTCGTTGTTCACCCATGACGCGCCGATGACTTGGACGACCACGACATCCAAACGCCGCAGTTCACCCATGAGGAACGCCTTCTACCGAGGGACACAATCCGCGCGCACTTGCGCACTGTGCCCGGCACTTCGCGCCAGTCTTGCGGAGAGCTAAAATGCCGTGCAGCGCAAGTGCATCGGGTAAGCGGTCCGGCCACGGGGGAAAGGTGGGGCGGTATGAGCTGGCAAAGAACCGATATCTATTTGTACCTGATGAAAGCCTATCCTCCCGGGAGCGATGCGCGAAACGAGATCGCCCAGCAGCTGGCAACGCTTCTTAACATGCGGTGGGGGCCCGAGGAGATGGCCAGACGCCGGTGGCAGCCCGAGCTTGGCCAAGCAGCCGCGGCGCTCGCCCTCGGCCAGGTCCTCTCGTGTACGATGTACTACGATCGAGAGTCCTACGAGGGGTATCTGTTCAGCCAAGCCGCCAGGCGGACGCGCCGGTACCGGGTTCTTCCATGGCGTGAGGTCGACCCCGAGGAAAAGGAGGCCGGCGCCCAGATATGGGAGAGTGCCCGACAGTGGATTGAACGGTGTGTTGAGGTCCGGGAAACCTTGCGATACCTAATCCTCCTCACCCAGCCAGTCTGGACGTGCATCTACCTGATAATGCTTCCTGCGCCACGTTCAGGGTGGCAAGGGCAGCTGGCCCGTTTCCTCAATTGGAACCAGTCCAGTCTGAGTCACGTGTTCCAACAATTCGATCCGGTGATGGGCGGACTGGACGCGGCATTCGAAGAAGTGATGGCCCGCGGAAATGATGCGTCACCCTTGCGGCAGCAGTTGGATGAACTGGTCGGAACGTGTGTCGCGGAGTGTTCTGTGTCGGAGGACAGCTTGGATGATCCCGAGACATTGCGCCCACAACTGGCCCGCGTGATCTTGGACAAGCTGCCTCGGCTCGGTGTGCATCAAGTCTCCGCCGGCTGTCAGTTCGACGCATTGAAAGATGCGTTGAAGACCGTCCCTTCGAGCTTGCAGGATTCGACGGATTGGACGTGCGAAGCCATTGCGGATCTCTGCGCGGAGTCGTGCCGGCCGGGCTCCGTCGCTCGCGGCACCACGGAGTCGGCACTGTTGAGATTTCTTGGGAAGCTTGATCTTCCGCGTCATAACGACCCGGCCCAGGTGCTGATGGACATTGCAGGCTGGCGTCGGGGTCCCGATGTCGCCGATAATGGTACGGCCGTGCGCGAAAGAATCCCGCGAAACGAGCTTATCGCACTGCTATTGAGCCAGTTGGAGCCCGGATCGGCGGCTTCCCAGATTCTCATTGCCCTTATCCAAGGGACAAGACTCGACGATATACGAGCTTGTTTGGATGACTATTTGCCGCCGGTCGAAGAGACGCCGCACCGGTGGCTAGAGAGAGCTCTTGAGATTCTCCGGCTGTGGAAAGAGCGATGGCAGCAGAGGCCAGCGGACGACGAATCGTTGTGGCTGGACATGCCGTGGCACTTGCGGCGTCGAGACCTGGACGCAACGACAGCCATTTCGGAAATCGACCGAGCGCGCGATTTGGTCGATGCCGCGCTCCAAAACCCGCCAGCCACTTGGGACGAACTGGGCTGCCCGGCGGAGCACGTTTCCACGTCCCAACTCACCCTGCAGAGCGCGGTGTTCATCGCGATCCTCAGTGATCTCCACGACGATCTACGCCAAACCTATGAGGCCAACAAAGCGATCAAAAAAAAAGCTAAGGCAGCACGTCGAGTAAATCGATCGAGCGGGCACGACGCGTCGGTCGACTTGAATCAGAATACGAACCCACGGGGCAAGCTTGTCGAGATCGTGCTGGAGCCAAATTGGGAGAGCGACGAGTTCCCGCCATGTGACCAGGTCAGGAAGAAGGTCAGATGGTGGGCAGGACTCCCGGAAACTGCGAGGAAGCAGGGAATGTCCCTGCTGCCGCATGCCATTGACCGCCAGGAGAATCCACCTGCGAAAACACCTAGAACGCGTCAGCGGTGAACGATCCGCCTCAACGCGTGAAACGCCGTGGTGATGTACGATGAACGCTGAACCAGAAGACAACTCGTTGCGATCGAAGGAGCTTGAAGGTGCATTCAACCCGGTTGAGGAGCCCTTGTGGGCTCCCGACTCGCTCGCCCGCCCACTGCGCCGTCCAGTCCATCCGCTGTTCGACGAAGCGAGTTTGTATCGATTAGCGATTCAGGATTCCCTGTCACTGGACGGGGGTCGCGCCAGTATCGCCTCGTTCCTCCAAACACTGAGAGGCGCGACGTTGGACGAGCAATGGCTGGACGAAGTCCCATCGGAGCCGCAGGATTGGGGGTACGCCGACGCTGTGAATCGGATGATCCACCAGTGGCGACTCAAAGCAGGGAAATCCGCGCAGGGAACAGAGAAGCGACAGACGGTACCTGGCGGCGTTGGCGGAGGACTCTGCCCCTCGCTGATTGTCGGCCATGTGGAGGAAAGCCAAGCGATCTTTTGGGGGAAACCGCAGCCTTTCCGTTCGCCGTCCGAGGACCGCGCTTCGGATGCTCCGCCCAATGCCTTCGAGATCATCGTTGGGGATTTGCCCCGCGAGCGTTGGTGCCTCGTGTTGATCGTGACGCAACACTTGCTTGGTCAGCTCAGCAACGCCATGGCGTTGGATGGGCCAGCACGGCAAGACTCTTCCTCGGAGTGGAGGCAGCGGGTTCTGCTGAACGCCCTATCCGTCAAGACAATGTCACCCAGGCAAGACACACGGGAGAAGATGGACCGCGCGTTCCGGGTTTCCACCACCCTTGCCCTCGCGCCGACCTTGGAGGGAATGACAGACAGTCGAGGCCAGTTGGACATGCTTGTCGAGCTTCCCTGGCCGTGCCCGCCCTTGCGTCCTGACACTTGCGTGGTTGTCTGCGTCAGCCCGGATGTTGGCAGTCGAAGGTATTCCGCGGGAGAGCGTCCACGTCGTGAGCTTGGTCAGTTGGCGCGCTATCGCCATGAGCTGGCCAACGACTGCTATCGGAAAGGGGACTTTGAGAAGGCGTTGGAGCACTACCGACAAGTTATCGAAATCAAGCCGGATTCGCTCGAGACGTGGTTCAATCTGGGCCTAACCTACACGAGGACGGAGCAATACGACGAGGCACTCGCGGCCTTCGACAAAGTGACAGAGCTGG
Organism: Planctomycetota bacterium; assembly: GCA_051745935.1. Taxonomy (GTDB): domain Bacteria; phylum Planctomycetota; class Planctomycetia; order Pirellulales; family Pirellulaceae; genus JBNJEM01. Next base: position 5,244 of record JBNJEM010000280.1, on the reverse strand, counting down.
CCCCTGAGGTCGCAGAGGTCCACTACTGTCGGGGGCTCATTCATGAACGCAGATTGGAGGATGATCTGGCGATAACGAATTACAGGAGGGCACTGGAGGTGGATCCGTGTCATCCCGAAGCTGAGACGCACATGCGGGCCGTGCAACAGAGAAAGTCTGACCCCGCGGCTGGTGGCATTCCGTCTTCGAGTTATCCGGATCCGTTCCGCTTACACCAGATAGCGTGGAGTGCCGAGACGGGCGAGGAACTGAATGAGTGGGCCGCGGCGCCGAGACCCACCATTGAATTCCCGATACCGCCAGAAAGGCCCCGACTCCTAACGGAAACCCGGGGCGCCGTACATATCGCACAGCACACGTTCAGTTGGTTATGCCGCGAGCGGCTGAACGGCGATGTCTCGTTCAGCATTACCGGTCCCCTGACAACCGCGGCAACTTCCGTTGGTTTCACGGGCAGAACCTGTGAGCTGTGGCGATCGGGCTGGCAGGGAGAGCCCTGGAAGAGATTCAAGTTGGAAGAGGTTGAACATCGGGGCGAAGTCGGGGGAGTCACTCGGATCCGGAAAGATGAGAGAACCGGTGTGTCGGCGGGACAGGAAACGCGGGTTTTGATTCTACTGCGCGCCGGGGTACTAGTTGTCGACTGCTCCGCAACGCCGGCCAGTGAAACTCTGCTGGCAGCCAAGCGGGCCTGCAAGGACTTCATTGCCACAGTCGACTTCGCCACTCGGAAAATCGGGCTAATTCAGTCCGGGATGGAGCGTCAGGCGTCCGTGCTGTGCCCCCTGTGTCCCGATCGTGACGTGCTCACCGGTGCGCTGGAAGAGCTTCGTTGCGCCGAATCAAGCCCCTTGGCGGAGGCCATTGAGAGTGCCACCGCTATGCTCGATGGTTGCCCCCCGGATGCGGATCGATTCATGGTGCTACTGGTGAACAGTACGCCCGACGAGCCGCGGCGGGCCATCGCAGCCTCACGGCGGGCAAGAGAAGCGGGCATCGAGATTTTTTCCCTGGCCTTGCCAGGAGCCGACTGCGCCCTGCTCAGCCAACTCGTTTCCGACTCTCAGAAGATGCTCGCGGTTGAGGATCTCAGCCAACTCACTCCGACGGTGAAATGTATCGGCAACTGGGTGTAGACCGAGCAGCGAGAGCTAGTACTGCGTCACCAGGATCGGCGATAGCCATGCGCCGTCGTCGGTCTCGGGCTTGTTGGTCTGCTCTTCATCGAGGGCGAGCCCATCGACGCGATCTCGAATGTTGCGTCGCGCATCGCGGAGCGCGACCGCAACGTCCAAAGCACGGCTGGGGTCGCCGCCGATCGAGAACAGACTCTGATAGAAGTCGTCGGCCATGCGCACGGCATTGGCATCCTTGAGTGGCCAGCGGTACGCCAGCACCGTGGACACGCCGCGATGCACGGCTGCATCGACGGTCCCTAGGTAGCTAGGATATCCTGTCGGCGGTGTCCCACTCTCTCCGGAAGAGCAGCTGCTCAGGTACAGGAACTTGGTGCCCGACTGCTGCAGATATGATGCGAAACGACGAGCTTCCATTGCGCCCTTGCCCAGCCAGAGGAAGCTCTTTTCCGGATCATCGTGATTGAACTTGCTGTGGCCAGCAAAATGGACCACGTCGTACTTGTGGTGACGCAGCTCTTCCGCAATATGCCTCGGGGTGACTTCTCTGCCGGCAAGCACGACGATCTCCACCAGTCCCCCCAGCGTATTCCTAAGAATCTTCATCACGGCTTCGGCTTCCCTCTTGGGGCCTTTCAGGTTGTCTGTGTCCGCAACGAGTAGAACATGTAGTTTCTGTCCCGCGGAGCCGAACACCAAATCCTTGAGAAAGCTCTCAAACGACTCGCGATGAATCTGTTCGGCGTCGACGAGGAATCGACTCATCGGGTAGTCCATCACCCAGTAGTCCCGGTGGTAGGCGAACTCAAACGGAAAAGCCATGAGTTCGCTGGGGATGCGGAAGGAGATCTTTGTTTCGGGCACTAGTTGCGGATCAAAAGCGTTTGCCAGAATGCGAGCCATTTCGAATCGGCCCTTGCCACCCAGGACCCCCATTTGGCAATCCCCATCAGCCAACCCGTTTTCTCGACTCTCTCCGCGAAGAATGGCTGCAACCTGCGTTCCACATTTTCGTGCTTCTTGTTTCCAGTTTGCGCTGCTTCGATACGAGGCCTCCAGTCCAATGCTGTCCACCTCTGTGACAAGATCTCTCCACGGTCGCCGCCAATCGATCTGTACCGATGCCGCGCCGAAGAAGGCCCCTCGGGCTTGGATGTAGCCGTTCCACGGCAAGACCCCACTCCCTGTTGTCTCGTCTCGGTTCTCCCCGATTCGCGGGCCAAGAACAATCTGGACCTCGCATTTCGCGCGCTCCCGCTTTAGCTCATGAGAAAGATGGGCGTTTTCAATCGCTACTGCGACGTGCGGCAGAAGTAACTGGATCGAATCCAGTTTGAATGCTCGCTTTGCCTCTTCAAACTGCTTCTTCTCCTTGAAATAGACATACAACACGCCGAGGATGCGCTGGGCGTGCTTCACAGGGTAGCCCACCAAAGATTGAATGCCCATATTGGGAGTCTCCCGGTTGACCCTGTTACTCTGGCTGGTATCGGCGATTTCGATGGTCCTGCCTAGGTTGACGATCTCCTCGGAGAGCCCGCCTTCACGAGGACGGCGTCTCTCCAAGGCGATCCGCAATCTGATTTCGTCCGTTTTGGTCGAGACGCGGTTCGGCAAAAACTGGCTCGTGGCAGGATTGTAGGGATACATATAAACACAGTCAGCGTCAACAATCTCCCGTGCTTGGTTGACCATCGTCTGAACAATGCTCTCCAGATCACGCAACTCATTCAATGTTCTCGCGATCTTCAGCACGTTATCACGAAGCATCATCTGCTGCCGGCCCGCCTCATGCAGATCGATCACAATGCTGCAGAGCCCGGCGAAGGAGCGCAGCAGCGACTCATGCCAGGCGCCGAACGCGCGCGGTTCTCCCACGCTGTAAACATTCAAGGCGCCCTCGGTCTTGCCGTGAATGAGAAGTCTGACCAACAACATCGAGCGCAGCCCCGCGTCACGAGCTTCTTCCGTCGCATAGTAGTTCGCATTGTTCAGCACGTCGTCGACGAAGTCGCTGTCTCGGCCGCTGTTCAGAAACCGTCCAGTGATGCTGTTCGGCACGGGAATCGCCCATTTCAGTTTCACCGCGTCGCCATACGGCCCCACCAGCCGGACGATGTTCGGCGAGTCCTCGGTTTTTAGCCAAAGACAGCCGGCCTGCGCGCCGATCAGGACGCAAGCCTGTCTGACAATCTCAGCCAGCAGACCGTCCTGGCCCGATTGTACGTCCGCGATCTTGGCGATTTGCAGTGTCGCATCACCCATCTCGCATTTTGCTTCCTGGCGAGCGAACTGAATAGCGATCGCCGCCAGGCGGGATACAAACAAGATCAATTGCTTCTCATCGTCGGAGAACGGCTGCGCCCTTTTTCTGTTCACGTAACAGATGCCTTTGACGCAGTCTGACTCTCCATCCTCTTTCGGCCCTAGTTCCAGGCGAACCGCGACAAAAGTCTTGATGTCGTGCGATTTCATGAAGTTCAGCGGAGAGTCGAGATCTGGGAGTGAATGTCCTTCCTTGCCGTCAATCCACACCATCCTCTGCCCCGATTCCTCATCAACGCAGACTTCCATGACAGGCTTATCGCGCGTGAGTAGGCGGCGCGTGTGCCCTTTCCGTCTAGGTGGTGGCCCGGGTGGTTTCTCCAAGCCCCGGTAGATCGGGTCCTCGAACCGGCCATGGTCTACCGTGCCCGAATAGGGATACAACACCACGATTTCCGAATTCGTGAATTGAGCAATCTCCTCTACCAACTTGCGGAGTATGGTTGCGAAACGCTTTTCAGACTGGAGCGTGGTGGTCACGTGGTCGAGCAATTCAACCATCTTCTCGTGCAACTGGTTCATCCCGAGTCCCCCGTGCTAGTTCCCATATATCCCGTGCAAACTCGCGACTCAATCGACGCCGTTCCGTGAACACCGCGTTTCCTGCGCCGGAAGGCTATGACTCGCGAAAACTCCATTCTAGTGAATGGAGCGATCAGTGTAACACAGTCAGCGCCGCATCCTCTTCGTCAGCCACGCGACGTGGCGTTCCTCGACATTTCGCACCGGCGATCTGGACAAGCCCGCGGAAATCGTGCCCCCAGAGCACTTGCGCGGCGAAACAATCGCCCTGCTTGAGCCGCTCGAACCTCTGGGTGATCGAGCTTTTGCTGTACAGGGATCCGTCTCCGTGGGCGCTAGAAGCTGCCATCTCTCCGCCGGGCCATTTTGGCAACGCTTCCGGATTTCCTAATTGGACAGCGCCACTTGAGCCTTCCTCCACGAACTGAACCGCTTTGGTGGTCAAGACATACGGCCGAATAGACCCCATCCAGCTTGCCTGGATGGTGAATCAGATGGAGAGCTAGCCCGCCACCGCCGCCCCTTTGGTCTTCCTGTCCCTGGACCGGCCGCTTCCTGCGGCGGGTCCAGGGACAGGAACGCAGTATCTGGGGACGGTCGCCTAGCCCTCCATCTGGTTCACCGGCGGCGCAAGGCCGTTGGGGTCCGGCAGTTGCGCCGGAAAGTGGAGCTGTCCAACTAATCAATCTTCAAGGGGAAAATGCGATGGTCGGTGACGAGCGAACGGTGCGCGTCTTCATTTCCAGTCCGGGTGATGTGGAGGCGGAGCGAAATAAGGCCCGGCAGGTGATCGACGAGCTGCAGGATCAGTACACGGGAATGCTTCGTCTGGAGGCCGTGCTGTGGGAAGACCTACCGCTGCCGGCCACGGCGTCGTTTCAAGAGACGATCGAATACATCCTGCATAAGCACCCGATTGATGTGGCCGTGTTTATCCTTTGGTCCCGCCTGGGCACCCCGCTTCCACTGATCCAATACGCGTTGGACGAACTCGATCACCAGCGCTCGCCGGAATCCCGGACACTGACGTTTGCCGCGTATGAGGCTCTGGGAGGGCTCAACAATTTACTGGGCCGACGGGCGGATAAAGTCGTTGGCGATCTCCCCGCTGAAGTTCAGGCCGCGTTGGATGAGATTCTGCCACTGTTGGTTACCGTACAGGCGACCGAATCGGGATCAGACTCCGTGGTCCGGCGGTGGGCCCGGTTAGACGACCTGCGGAACACGCCGCCGCGACGAGCCCTGACCCGGGCCCTGATCG
>JBNJEM010000279.1:0-9716 GCA_051745935.1 Planctomycetota bacterium | reverse complement strand
GTCGACCCCCCCTCGGTCAGGGTTTTAAAGCGCTCGTGGAGAGCCCGCGGGCCGCGGTGGCGTTCCCCGCAGCGCGGTCGACTCCCCCTCGGTCAGGGTTTTAAATCGCTCGTGGAGAGCGCGCGGGCCGCGGTGGCGTCCCCCGCCGGCACGGACGGCGTCCCCCTCTGGGGGCCGTTATCGGCGACGACCGAGTGAGGCGACGGCACGACGCAGCCAGGGCTGGGCTAATCACGCGAGCGTGGACGGAGCGGGGAAACGCCACGGCCGACCCCCTCTCCGGCCCTAAACGCAAGGGTCAATGTAGGCCGCTAAAAAGATAGGCCAACGGCCTCGATTCACGATGCGATCACCAGCCCATCCTCGTTCCGCTACCCAATTGGACATCCCGCCCACGCACGGCGAGCACCAAGGGGCTCCGCAACCAGAACGTTGTTTCGCGGCGGGACGCGAACCGCCATGCCAGAGCACTTCTGGCCTCGGTCCAACGGCGCATCCACTGATCAGCCCATGCTCAAGTCGACTGCGGGCGTGGTCGGAGGACTCGGATCGGTCTCTCCGAGCCACTACTCCAAGCCCACTGCGGGACGACGCGTCAGGACAGCACGCCGTCCCGCTGGCGGACTCGCTCTGCCGGGAGGGCGAAGCGGGAGGGTGAGATGAATCTGGAGCCGGAAACCAACCGGTTCTCGCCTTGAATACACCTTTGGACTCGGGTTAGCCCTAATGACTTTGGTGGGGTCGGTTAGCTTCCCGGCGTCACGCTTGGCGTTTCACTATCCGGCAGCGGCGTGGTCGACTGGTATGGGGTCTCGGGGTAGGAGGACGTCGTGGGCGCCATCGTCGTTGTCGCTTCCGTTGGCATGCCGGAAGGCGCGAAGGTATCACCCGTTGGCGCGCACGTCGTCGCGCACGGCGGGGCACAAGGATCGTATTCAGCGCCGCGGCGCCAAAAGCAGAGCCTTGAAACCGACTCGCATCCAATAAGGGGCACGGCCGTTACTACCAGCACGAGTACTACAAATGTTAGCCTCTTCATCGCAAACTTCTCCGCACAGGCGAATCGATCAATATCGGGGACTGTCAACCTTACGTAACCCTTTAGCCGCCTGAAGTGTGGTAACCATGTGACAAATGTTCGCAAGCGGCCCTGCTGGATCGCGGGAGCCGCCGTCCGCTGGAACAAACCATGACGGTTCAAAGCCTTGGCCAAGCGGACCTTGGCCTTGCGGTCAAACGGACGCGTGTTATCGGCGATTCGCGCCGACGAGTCCGCTGCCGTGCTTCAAACAGCTGAATCAACGCAACCTTACAAATCTACACCACCTTCCACGATGTGCAAATTCAACGGTTGATTTTTTTGCACGTTTATTTTTCTTTTACTCAACGCTCCACGTTCAATAGATGCTACATTTTACTCAAAGTGTAAACGTTTCACGTCCTTCGAACGTCCCAGACGCTGGAAAAGCCCTGGTTTCAGGTCGTGTCGACGTGGATCGAATTGGAACCCGTGACGGGTGCCGTCCCGGCCGCGAAGGCCCCGAAACCCGGGCTTTACCAGCTAGTCGAGAAATGAAGCTTACAGTTTGAGATTTTAACAGCCGCCGACCACGGACTGTTGCGTGGCCAAGTCACTTGAACCGCTCCGACAAACTGGCCCCGCCCCCGGCCAGCGCCGCATGGCGCTAATTCAGAACAGCACCAAGGGGCCCCAACCTTCGCGACACGAGCGGCCAGGAGGGAGTGACGTGACGTGACGTGACGGGGCGGAGCCGATGACGTTCGTCGAACTTGCGCCAGGCATCCCTCACGGCGGCACGAGATCCGAGGTCTTCCGTAGTCAATCCGAGGTGACACTTATGAGCACGAGTGCCGGTACTCAGGCCTGTTTCGCGTGGCGTTTGGGATTGCCGGGCATTTGTGTTGCCGCGGTGGCGATGGCGTTTCTTCCCGCGCCGATCGTTTCCCGCGCGCACGCCGCCGGTGCCCAACGCCCCCAAGACGAGATCTGGCTTGTTTCCGAACGTCACATTGGCGACCTCGAATCAGAGCAAGCCCCACCGCTGGAGACCTGGCATTACGATTCCGCGGGGGGATGGCGCGACCGCGATTTGACGGATTTGCTCGCCCCATCCTCCCCCCGGCAAATCGTATTGGTGTACGTTCACGGGAATCGGATAAGCAGCGGTGAAGCAGCCTGCGCGGGCCGGTGCGTCTATCGTTTGATCACGTCCCGAATGGACGATTCCGTATCGATCCGTTACGTGATCTGGTCGTGGCCGAGTAGCCGGATACCTGGCCAGTTGCGAGACGTGCGTGTCAAAGCTCGCAGAACCGAACTGGGAGGCTACTGTCTGGGGTGGTTCCTGGCTCAGCTTCCCCCCGAGCAGCGAATCAGCCTGCTCGGCTACAGTTTCGGAGCTCGGATTGCAACGGGCGCTCTACATCTACGGGGCGGTGGTGAACTATGTGGTCGCGTGCTCCCCTCCCGCGAACCTCATGCCCGCGAGGTCAGGGTGGTGCTGTTGGCGGCGGCCGTGCATCGAACCTGGCTGCGCCCGGGAGGCTATCATGACCGAGCCCTCGCGAATACCGATTATCTTCTGAATGTATTCAATTCCGAGGATCCCGTGCTGAAGCGATATCGATTTCTTTACAAAGGCTCGCGGCCTCGGGCATTCGGCTATACAGGCATCTTTGTGCGTGGGCTTGGAGCGGCGGGCGAACGGGTCGAGCAGTGCGATGCTCGGTGGGTGGTGGGACATTCGCATGCTCTTTTCCGCTATCTTGGGAGCAGCTGTCTCGGGAAACGCATCCAACCCGTGCTCTCCTGGGAACCGCTTCACGACAAGGTTTCCTGATATTTCAGGCGGTTGGATTCTTCCGGGTGGAAAGCTGCCCGACGCAAACCGTCCTCCCGTTGGTCGGACTCGCGGCGGAGAAAGTCATCCGCGACCGGTATATCAATCGCGAAAAAGTCCCGCGACTTGTCGAAATGGCACCGGTTCGCCCCTGCTGATGGAATCGTTTCCCTGCTCTAGCGTGTCATGTCGAGGGCTTCGTTGATTGGCTTCAGATAAAGGTTGACAACAAGGTAAAAGATCATGAAGATGAGCAAGCCGAAGACGAGCCCCATGATAAACATCGAGCCAACAACGGCCAGGGTGGTTGTCGCGCTTTCGGCTTGCTGTTGATAGTCCTCCGACAACCGGGAAAGCGACGCCCCCTCGGTTCCCGACAACTCGGCGTTTTCCAGGGTCGTGAGGAATTCATGAGGAAACGCTCGGGTTCGCTGCAGTGCTTCGTGGAATTGTCTGCCCGACTGAATGTCCACGGCTACCTGTTCGATATGCCGCGTGAAATAACGGAGGTGGGTACTTTGCAGCGCCAATCGCATCGCCCGCCCCGCCTCCACGCCCGAGTCGAGAGCCAGCGACAAGGTCCAAGCGTGCCGCGCGAGAGCCATCGTTTTAATGGCCTTTCCCACAACGGGGACATGGACGATAAGTCGGCCAGGCAGCGTTCCGAACCAGCCACGTGTCAAACCGTATCCGGCGGCGGCTCCGCCCAGGACAACAGCGAGCACAATCCCAAAATAAATGACCGCCCCGCGAGCGCCAGAAAGCCCGAAAACGGGAATTGAGACGCCGAACAACATGGGTGGCAGAGCAATCAGTGCCCCGATAACGAGGATTGCAAAGCCCAGTTCGAGACCGGGCCAAAGCAGACCTGACAAGAACTTGCGGCGTAACGTGATCAACTGTTGGTAATGCTCGGCGAGCCGCAGCAGGACGGAGTCAAGCCGACCGGTCTCCTCGCCGACATGGATCAGTTCGCACATCAGCGGTGGAAAATAGGAGCCGCCGTCGCGCATGGCTTCGGATAAACTCATCCCATGGCTGACTTTTTCCCTGACTTCGGACATGTTCCGCCGAAAGGCGCGCGGACCATGCTCAGCCTCCCGTTGTAGAACCTGTAGGACATCAACCCCCGCATTCAGGGATATCCCCAGCCGGTGGCACATTTTCGCCGCTTGTCCCATACGTAGGCGAGCCATGACAATAGAACCTTGGTATATTTCAGGCGGTTGGATTCTTCCGGATGGAAAGCGGCCCGACGCAAGCCGTCCTCCCGTTGGTCGGACTGGCGGCGGAGACAGTCATCCGCGACCGGTATATATTTCAGGCGGTTGGATTCTTCCGGATGGAACGCGGCCCGACGCAAGCCGTCCTCCCGTTGGTCGGACTGGCGGCGGAGACAGTCATCCGCGACCGGTATAACCTTTGACAGCCGGCGACAAAACACGAGCCTTCGTTTCCAAAACGCCCCGGGATGGCGGTGAATTTGGCTGGTCCCGTTATGATTTCCTAGCCGTCCGACGTAACGCCGCCCGGGGCGACGAAGGTTGGGAAAGGGCTTGACGCGGCACGCGGGCCGTTTCCACTGGATAATCCCTGCCGATTCACCTCCCCTGGCCGAGCGGGCTCTGCCCTTCCGGTTCGACCGTTTCGCATTATACGCGATGTGCGGCCGGTTTGAATGGCGCTCCCCCCATCCAAACGTGCGGCAATCTGCTACAATCGCGTCTTCGACCGGGAGACGTGGAAGGCGGAAATGGCGTTGTTTCGCGGGTAAACACTGCATTAAGGATAAGATGCGGCGGGAACAACAACGTATCGTGCGACGCTCGGCTGCAAGGGAATAACTCAAACTGTAAGCTTCGCGTCTCGACTAGCTGGTAAAGCCCGGCTTTCGGCGCCTTTTCGGCCATGACTGCACCCGTCACGGGTTCAAATTCGATCCACCTGGACACGACCTGAAACCAGGGCTTTTCCAGCGTCTGGGTCGTTCGAAGGGCGCGAAACGCTTACACTTTGAGGAATAACACTCGTGAGTTTATGGGAAGTTGATATTTACGCTGCTCCAGGGCACCCTGACATCCTGGGCGCCGCGATAACCGCCGAAGCGGCTGATTTGGGGATGCCGGATACGATGGCCGTCCGGACCGCGCGGGGGTATCTTTTGGAAGGCGACCTATGCCGTGAGGACGTGCACCGTCTGGCCCGCGAACTCTTGGCGGACGAGGTGGTGGAGCAGACGGTGGTTGGCCGAATCGGCGAACCGTCGCTTTTGGTTCCCCCCCCGGCCTGCTCGCGGGTGATGCACGTGCTTCCCAAGCCAGGGGTCATGGATCCGGTGGCGCAAAGCGCGCTGCAGGCGATCGCTGATTTTGGGATGTCCGCGCAGCGCGCCTGTACCCTGAAGAAGATCTGGCTTTCGGAGCTGTCCCGCGAGCAGTTCGATACGCTGTGCGCCAAGGTATTGGCGAACGAATCGATTGAACAAGTGGTCGAAGGGGCACTGCGACTCAGTTGCCTGGAAATGGGGCAGCCGTACGAATTCGAACTGGTCCATGTTCCAGTGGACAATTTGGACGACGAGGCGTTGCTGCGATTGAGTCGCGAGGGCCAGCTTCACTTGACCCTGGTGGAGATGCAAACGATTCAACGGTACTACCGGGCATTGGGCCGCGATCCGACCGACGTTGAGCTGGAAACACTGGCCCAGACTTGGAGCGAACACTGCAGCCACAAGACGTTGACGGGACGGATTGCCTACCGGGACGAAACGGGCGAACGCCACTTCCAAAACATGCTCAAGGAAACCATTTTCGCCGCCACGCAACAGCTCAGGGAGCGGATGGGCGATCATGACTGGTGCATTAGCGTGTTCGAGGACAATGCGGGGATCGTGCGTTTCGACGAGCAGTTCGACGTGGTGTTCAAGGTGGAGACGCATAACCACCCCTCGGCGTTGGAGCCGTACGGGGGGGCGAACACGGGAATCGGAGGGGTGATCCGTGACCCACTGGGAACTGGCCTGGGAGCCAAGCCGGTCTGTAACACGGACGTGTTCTGTTTCGCGCCCCCCAGTACGCCGCGCGACCGCTTGCCACCCGGCGTCCTTCATCCGCGACGGGTCATGAAGGGCGTCGTCTCCGGAGTGCGCGACTATGGCAACCGCATGGGAATCCCCACGATCAACGGGGCGGTCTACTTCGACGATCGCTATCTTGGAAATCCGCTGGTGTACTGCGGTACCGTTGGCATTCTGCCACACGGGAAATCGCGCAAGGAGCCGCGAGCCGGCGATCACATCGTGACCATTGGCGGGCGAACCGGTCGCGACGGGATCCATGGGGCCACGTTCAGTTCCGCGGAACTGACCAACGAAAGTGAAGTGCTCTCCGGCGGTGCCGTTCAAATCGGTAATCCCATCACCGAGAAGATGCTGTTGGATGTACTTTTGGTGGCTCGCGACAGGGGCCTCTATAGCGCGATCACGGATTGTGGCGCCGGAGGTTTTTCAAGTGCCGTGGGGGAAATGGGGGAGGACATCGGGGCGGACGTCTGGCTTGACGCCGCGCCTCTCAAATACGAAGGACTTTCCTACACGGAAATCTGGATCTCCGAAGCGCAAGAACGCATGGTGTTGTCGGTTCCCCCGGAAAAGTGGGAAGCCTTCAAGGCTCTCTGCGACAGCGAGGGGGTGGAAGCAACCATCATCGGAAAGTTCGTCGACACGGGGAGATTACGGCTCAAGTACCATGACACACCGGTCGGCGACCTCGACATGCGGTTTCTACACCACGGCCGGCCACCGATTGTTCGCGACGCGCATTACACACCTCCCCCCGTCAAACCCCTTGAGTGCCCAGCCGACGTGAACGTGGAAGCGGATGTGCTCAATATACTCGGGTCACTGAACGTGGCCAGCAAGGAATGGATCATCCGCCAGTATGATCATGAGGTGCAGGGAGGGAGTGTCATCAAGCCATTGGTTGGCGTGGAGAACGATGGGCCGGGCGATGCGTCGGTGGTGCGCCCCGTGCTTGGATCACGGCGAGGCCTGGTGGTCTCCTGCGGCATGAATCCGTGCTATGGAAGTCTGGATCCGTACGACATGGCCGCCAGCGGAATCGACGAAGCGGTCCGGAACTGCGTGGCGGTCGGCGCTGACCCTAGCCGGATCGCCATTCTAGACAACTTCTGCTGGGGATACACCGAGCGTCCGGAAACGCTCGGCTCCTTGGTACGGGCCGCCCTGGCATGCCACGATACGGCATTGGGCCTGGGAACGCCTTTCATTAGTGGCAAGGATAGCCTCAATAATGAATTCAGCTACGAGGATGAGCAAGGCAACAAGCAGGTGATCGCCGTTCCCGCCTCGCTGCTGATCAGCGCGCTGGGGCAAGTTGATGACGTGCGGACCTGTGTCACGATGGATCTCAAGGAACCGGGGAATCTGCTATACCAGATTGGGGTCACGAGCCTTGAATTGGGAGGGTCGCATTTCGCGAGAATTCACCGGCTATCGGGAGGCCAGCCTCCCCGGGTCAAGCCAGAATTCGCGCGTCGCCTGTTCGCGACGCTGCACGAGGCAATTCAAGGGGGATTGGCGCGAGGTTGCCATGACATGAGTGAAGGGGGCTTGGCGGTCGCTTTGGCTGAAATGGCCTTCGCGGGCGGTTACGGCCTCAGGGCGGATATCACCGCGTGTCCTCACGAGTTGGAAAATGTCGCAAAACACGAGCGGATGATCGCGCTACTGTTTTCGGAGTCGAACACACGCTTCATTTGCGAGGTGCCCGTTAACAATCAACGAGCCTTCGAAGCCCTGTTTGCCCGGAACAAGTTGCCGTGCGCGGCGATCGGCGCCGTGGACGAATCAGACCGCGTCGTGTTCAATATGACAGACCAAGGCGGGCACCGCCGGCAAGTGGCCGCCTGGTCTCTTGAACGGCTCAAGGAGGCCTGGCAAACTCCGTTGCGATGGCCTTGATGGTCGTGGATTGGACGCGTAACACCGAAGTAACCGTTCGCGAAAAAGCGACTGATATCCGCGAACCTTCGCATGTCCGTCGCATAGTTTGAAAGAAGACTGTTCAAGGTGCGAATGCCACGGGCATCTCCCGTGGTCCGTTACGTTCCACGCTACCGACAGGGAGGATGGGTGTGTCTGATCGGTTTTTAGCGGCGAGCATGAACCACCACGATACCAGCCCGTGGCATCCATCCGAGCTCTTGTGTCTAGCCCCCCCTAGCGGCACCCGCGAAAGAAAAGCGGAACGCTTACCCGTGTTGATTGTTATGCCGGTCGCGGATGACGTTGTCCGCCGTGAGTCCGACCAACGGGAGGACGGCCTGCGTCGGGCAGCGTTCCATCCGGGCGAATCCGACCGCCTGAAAGATATACCGGTCGCGGATGATGTTGTCCGCCGTGAGTCCGACCAACGGGAGGACGGCCTGCGTCGGGCAGCGTTCCATCCGGGCGAATCCGACCGCCTGAAAGATATACCGGTCGCGGATGATGTTGTCCGCCGTGAGTCCGACCAACGGGAGGACGGCCTGCGTCGGGCAGCGTTCCATCCGGACGAATCCGACCGCCTGAAAGATAGCGGTCAACTCTTCGGCACTATGTTTGATCAAGTTGAAAGCTAGTCAGTTATGCCCACACCCCGTGTTTTGATGCTGCGTGCCCCGGGCACGAATTGTGATTACGAAACGGCCCATGCGTTCGAGAAAGCTGGAGGGCGAACGGAATTGGTCCATATCAATCGGCTGCTGGAACAACCGGCGATCAGCCGTACGTTCCAGGTGTTCTGTCTTCCAGGTGGGTTCAGCTACGGGGACGACATTTCCGGCGGTCGGATCCTAGCCAACCAGATACGGCACCATCTGTACGAAACCATCAGCGAGTTCAAGGCGGCGGAGAAGCTCATTCTCGGGATTTGCAACGGGTTTCAAGTCCTGATCAAATCCGGACTGTTGCTGGGCAATGACCAAGCCAACGGCGCGCCACCCGCCACGCTCACGTGGAGCGACGCGGGCCGGTTCGAGGATCGCTGGGTTCACCTGGCGGTCCAGCGGGGCTCGTCCGTCTTCCTGCAAGGCATTGAGCGGATGTATTTGCCCGTGGCACATGCCGAAGGCAAATTCGTCGTGGGCAATCCGGAACGTCTCAACCAGCTGGCGGCACGGGGCCAGTTGGCGTTGCGGTACTGTGGCGACGAAGGGGAAATTCGCGATCAACTTTTCCCCTTTCCCATCAACCCCAATGGTTCCATGGCCAACGTCGCCGGTGCCTGTGACGAAACAGGGCGAGTACTCGGGCTCATGCCGCATCCAGAACGACACATCGAATGCACTCAACACCCTCGTTGGACCCGCGGTGAGGGACAATCACCGGGTGATGGCCTGGCGGTGTTCAAGAACGCCGTGCAATACTTTGCCTAGAAGAACGCGAGATCCCGGGGCTTTCACCTGTGCTTATTCCACACAAGTCGAAAACCATAAGAGCTCGGTAAGCGTTCACCGGTAGCGTACGATGGACCCATGGATAGAAACCGCTAATAAACGTTAACGCGGGCTTCGCCCGCAACCCAAGAGCTCCGACCTCCGACTTCCGATCCTTTTCGGCCGACATACGAAAACCGTCGCATTACTTTCTTGTTTTTCTTGGCGGAGACGCGGGACTAAGGCACTAATAGTCGGATATGTCAGAAAAGACAATTATGTCAGAAAAGACAATGGCTGACAGGTTTTGTTATGGCTTCTTATGCCGGTGGCCGATGACTTTTTCCGCCGCGAGTCCGACCAACGGGAGGACGGCTTGCGTCGGGCCGCGTTCCACCCGGAAGAATCCAGCCGCCTGAA
>JBNJEM010000278.1:0-9792 GCA_051745935.1 Planctomycetota bacterium | reverse complement strand
TCTGTTTCTGTTTCTGTTTTTCATTCCTCTGCCTTCCCTTGTTCTCGTTGCAGCGGCAGTCGATAATGAGAGGGCTTGAAGTAGCACTCTCGCCAAGTGGCGGGCATGTACGTCAGCCTTTCCAGGCTGACGACGGTAGAGAGAGAATTGTGCCGTATGTTTCGAGATTCACGGTCGTCAGGCTACAAAGCCTGACGTACGCCAATCGACGAAACAGTTACGGCTTGAAAAAAGGGGGGCGCCCCCCCATATTGAGTTTCTTCAACAGCTGAAACAGTGATCTGGGAGACTTGCCGTGAGTCGACGTGAATTCCTGAAGGGGATACTGGCTGCGGGGACGTGCCAGACCCTGTCTTCGTTGGTGCCGCGATCGATACGAGCGGCCGAATCTGAAACACCGCCAGCACGTTGGACGCCGGTGGAACCGGCAAACCAGCCCATGGGTAAAGCTCAAGGAGCATATCCGGGACGCGTGGTATGGATCCACGATCCGGGAATCACTCAATGGACGGGTGACACGGAAGACGGTGGCTGGCACGAGGATCGTTTCACCGATCCGGCGCGCGCGGAGGAAATGCTGCGCGATACGCTGCGTCAACTCACCGGAGCAAAGACGGACGAGGCGGCTTGGCGGACCTTATTCCGCTACAGGAATCGCAAGTTGGGGCGGGGCGATGTCGGTTATCGACCTGGTGAAAAGGTTGTGGTCAAGCTCAACCTCAATTGCTGCAAACAGCGAACCAACGCGCGCCAAGGTTTTTACAGTACCCCGCAGCTAACGGCCGCGCTTTTACGGCAGGTGGTGGAGAAGGCCGGCGTGCGGGAAAGCGACCTCGTGGTCTATGATGCCTCGCGGTTGGTGCCGGATTCAATTTTCGACCGCGTCCACGATGAGTTTCCCGGGATTCGGTTCGAGGATCGTGACGGTGGCAAGGGACGTTTCACGGTCCAGCCCGACCACGACGCATCAGTTTGTTTCAGTGATCCGGACACGGTGGGTGCTGACAAAACATGGGTGCCGAAGTGCGTGACAAACGCAACGTATCAGATCAACGCGGCTGTGATGAAGGGGCACAGTTTAGCGGGTGTGACTCTTTGCGGTAAGAACCACTTCGGCTCGATTTATCGCCCGGACACTGGCCCCGATGATCCGCACCACGGTTGGAATCCAAGCCATCTTCACGCGTCGATCCTGACCCGCTCGCGACCGATGGGGACCTACAACGCGATGGTCGATTTAATGGGACATCCGCATCTCGGCGAGAAGACGATCCTCTATTTGCTCGACGCGCTGTACGCCGCGCCCCACCAGTCCGTACTGCCGGAAAAGTGGCATTCGGCGCCGTTTAACGGCGATTGGACGGCGAGTGTGTTCGCGTCGCAGGATCCGGTGGCGATCGAATCCGTGGCCGTGGATTTCCTCGGGGCCGAAAAAAGCGTGACCCGCGTCGTCGGTGCCGTCGACAACTATTTACACGAAGCAGCGCTGGCTCATAATCCGCCCTCCAATACGCGGTATGCGCCTGGCAAGGACGGCAAGCGGTTGGGAAGCTTGGGGGTGCATGAGCACTGGAACAACGCTCGCCAAAAACAGTACACCCGGGATCTAGGGGGCGGCGAGGGAATCGAGCTGATCCGGGGCTGACCGTTGCTTATGGGCACGCTTGGAGCAAGAACCCTGCAACTTAGAGTCTTAGGGCGTAACATGCGCGCGCGGTGCGCGCATCCTTGACGTGAGCGACCAACGGGAGCGCACCATCCCTGTGCGGCGTCCCTATTTGGTTGGCGGCCCTGCCGCCTTAGGAGAGATGATTTCGATGGCGACAACAAACACGATGACACGGCGGAGATTTTTGGGAAGGACCTTCAAGGGTGGAGTGGCCGGTTTCGTGGGATCGAGCCTGATGGGGCGGCCGGTTCACGCGGGGCAACAAGAGCCGGCCGATAGCGCATGGCGGATTGGATGCTACACCCGCCCCTGGGACCGGCATCACTGGCGAGTGGCCTTGGATGCCATCGCCGAGGCTGGGTTCAAGCACGCTGGCTTGATGAGTACGACAGTGGAACAAAGAGGACTCGTGATTTCCGTCAAGACGACGCCGGAGGAGGCTCGAAGAATCGGCGAAGAAGCCCGGAAGCGGGGTTTGGAAATTCCCTCCGTGTACGGTGGTGGAATTCCCGTTGGCCGGTCGCTTGAAGCTGGAATTGGCGGTCTGCGCAAGCTGATCGACAATTGCGTGGCAGCTGGAGCCCGGTCGCTGTTGATGGGCGGCATGGGCAACAAGAAACTTTACGACGTTTACTACAAAGCCATCGCCGAATGTTGCGATTATGCCGCCGAACAAGGGCTCTCGATTACGATCAAACCGCATGGCGGGCTGAATGCCAGCGGAGCAGCGTGTCGCAGGTGCATTGAACGGGTCGGACACGAGAATTTTAGTTTGTGGTACGATCCAGGAAACGTTTATCATTACTCCGACGGCCAGCTTGATCCGGTCGATGACGCGGCGGATGTCGACGGCTTGGTGACCGAGGGCATGTGCATCAAAGACTTTCAGACGAGCATGGACGGAGGCGAGGTTGCGAAAAGCGTGTGGGTTACCCCAGGCACTGGCATGGTCGATTTCCCCGCGGTACTGGCCCGGCTGAAACGAGGTGGTTTCACCGGTGGGGACTTGGTGGTGGAGACTGTTACCCGTGACGATCCGAATGACCTGAACGCCTTGCTCAAGGAAGCGAGGAAAGCCCGCCGCTATCTCGAAACGTTGGTTGAATCGTGAGCCGGTGACGAACCAGTGCCGCACTGCCGCCCGGCGGCGGGGGATAAGTGCTTATCTCGGCTGAGCAATAGTCATGTGCTCAATATAGAAGTGAGAGACCGTGCGCTTGTGTGTCACGCTCCCAGTAAGAAAGGCATGTCCCGCCGTTCGCAAGGGGATCCGGCGGTCTGCACGTACGTCGAAATGGACATCGCCAATGCGTGACGGAAGCCGACCGCCCTTTTCATCGCTCGTAGAAGCTGGCACATTTGAGAGCTGTCATTTTATCTTGTATTAGCAGAACCAATGTCGAGCGGGGCGCGTGTGTCCGGGTGTAACAACCAGTCGACTGGTTGGAGGTGGTCCAACCTCGGATCCGCCCGCGTGAACGGATCCATTTTGGGGGCCATTTTAGGGGCTGGCCCTTCTGGCCCTTTCTCGTTTCGCGGTACGGGCCGCGCAACGCTCATATTGCCTGACCTGCTTCATTCGGGCCGCACGATCTCGTCCATTTCATTCCCTACCGTCCGGTGCCATGGCTTCGCCCGCCGTACCTCATCCATTCGATTGGCCATCGACGTCTCCGAATGCTCGCCGAAGCTCGCGCACCCCCGCTGGAAATCAGGGTCTGGTTTTGGGTGTCTGGTTTTGCGCTCTCACTCCGCGGGATTGTGCCGAACCCCCTCCGGAGCCGTTTTCCGGCGATTCGAAATTGGTTCGCGGCGTACATTAGGCAGGGCTGGATTGTTTTAGTCAAGCCAGCGTCGTCATCAATTCTTCGACGGAGGTTTCCAGCAGGCAGGTGTACTCGTCTGAAGCGCCGTAGTAAAGCAGGACACGACCGTCCTCTTCCAAAACCAGCCCGTTACTGAAAAGGACATTGCCGAAGAACCCATCGGTTTCGTACGGCGCTTCGGGAGTGACGAACGGCTCGGTTCCGCACCGCAGCACATTCGATGGGTCATCGAGATCAAGAAGCACTGTGAATAAGCTGTAAATCTGGTCATGCCCCTTGGCGTGATATACGGCGAGCCAGCCCTCAGCGGTTTTGATCGGCGGCGCGCCGCCGCCGATCTTCATCTCTTCCCAGAATGTATCACGGGCCCGCAGCAGACATCGGTGATTGCCCCAGTGCAGCAGGTCGGGCGATTCTGCATGCCAGATTGAAGGCTTGCCGAACCCGCTGTTGTTCGGACGATGCAGGGCATGGTATTTGCCGCCGACCTTTTCCGGGAATATGGCAACATCTTTGTTTTCTGGGTGAAAAATCAGGCCGAGGCGGTTGATGGAGCGGAAGTCTTCGGTGGTCGCCAGGGCCGTGGCCCAGCCGTCTGACGAAACACACGTGTAGTTGATGTAATAAGTGCCGTCTATATATACCGCGCGGGCATCTTCCACCCCGTAAATCTCCGAAGCCACCGAAGGGAAAATGAAAGGCTTGTCATCCACCCTGAAGTTCACGCCGTCACGGCTGCGGGCAATGCGGAGATGGCTTATGGTTGACAGGTAATCCCGGCCCCGGTACACAACCCCGCGCGTGTCCTTGAGTTGAACATCGGGATCGTGGCGGCGGACACGGAGTACGCCGGGCACGCCTTGCCCGTCCCGAATATTGACGGTAGGCACGGCAATATCGTCTTCGGATGCGGACGGGCAGTCCTCCGCCACGCGCGGGAGAAGCAGAATTTCGTCACGGAATCGGATGGCCCCCGGGTTGAACGCGCCCCGCACACGATAGCCGTCGGCTGACGGGGTTATCATGTCCGGTGTTATAATTGGGTTTTGCAAACAGCGCTGCATCAGAAATTCCCTCCGGGATAATGGTTTTCCAGGCAGGACTGCCCGACGGGTTCGGGGAAATACACGTAGCGCGCCTTGCCGTACGGAGTTTTGACAATTGACTGATAGACCTTTGTATGCTCGCGGGCGATCTTACTCCAGCCGGCCTCATTATCGATGTAAGTTCGGATATTACCGCGCAGCTCGGCGCGCAGTTTATCATCCCGTAACAGGCGGACGATAAGCCGCCGGTAGTCGTCATCGTCGTCCGACTCCACCATCAGGCCGCCGCCGCTCCGTTCCAGGGCGCGCTGGAAGGCACGCAGATGGGACGTGACCACCGGCACTCCCTGCGCGAAACACTGGGCCATCATCCCGCTTTGCCCCCCCACCTCGTATGGCAGGACCACGACGTCAGCGGCCGCAATTATGGTGTCGAATGTATGTTGCGGAAACTGGCCGCGCAAAATGAGAATATTGTCAGCGACCGGCGATTCATTCAGCGTGGTGAACAGCTCACGCCGGTAATCGTCAAACTCGATATTACGGGTTTTGCCCGCGACTACCAGGACAGCGTTCGGTTCCTCTTTACATATTTTCGGGAAAATGTCGATGATTTTATGAAAGCCTTTTGAAGGGCGGAAGTAACCGCAGAGCAAAACCACTTTCTTGCCTTCCAGGTCCAGCTTGCTTTTGGCGTCCGCAATGGGCTCGACCTCACGCACGCCATGCTCGATGACATGGATTTTGTGGCGAACATTGGTCATTTTCCCGAAATATCCGAGAAGCGTTTCCCGCTGGAACTCCTCGTGTACGATGATGGCGCCGCATTCGTCAATCATATGTTTGAGAATGAGTTGTTCGTATGGCTCCAGCGTTTCGTGGACCGTATGGAGAGTAACCGCTACGGGAAGTCCCGCCATGCGATAGCGCAAGATCAAGTCAATTACTTCCACGCCGCGTTGCGACCCATAAAGTCCGTATTCATGCTGTACGTGAACAACATCGGGGGTCATGCGCGTGCTGGTATTGAACACATCGCCGGCAAATGACGTTGCCCCATGCTGGAACACCGGAAACACGGCATGGCCTTGTGCCCCGTACTGGCTGATGATAAATGTTTCATTGCCCATTTTTCGGAGCGCCCCGTTCAGGTACTGAGTGTAGGTGCCGATTCCGCACTCGATTGGTGGATAACTGGAAATAAAACCGATACGCATGATTATTCCTTTAATTCTTTTAATAATTCGTCCAGATCAACCAGTGCGATTCGGGTCGCGTAATCCGCCATTGCATAGGGCATGACCAGTTTGCGTCCGTGAACGAGAGCGCCGCAGGTATAGACGACATTGGGGACATAACCGTCGCGCTCATTCTCGTCTGGTTCCAGCAATGGTTCGTTAAGCCGCCCGATGACCTTGGCTGGATTCTCGAGATCCAGCAGTACGGCGCCGATACAGTAGCGGCGCATGGGGCCGACCCCGTGGGTCAGGACCAGCCAACCCTCGGGGGTTTCAATCGGTGAACCGCAGTTGCCGAGCTGGACATATTCCCAGGATGCCGTGGGTTTCATGATGATGCTGGGATTTTCCCAGAAATGCAGATGATCCGAGAACATGATGAAAATATTCTCGCCGTCCTGACGCGAGAGCATGGCGTATTGACCATTTATCTTGCGCGGGAAAAGCGCCATGCCCTTATTCATAACCCCCGAACCGTTCAGAGTGATAAAACGAAAATCAAGGAAGTTTTCAGTCTGCAGAAGCTGGGGCAAAAATGTTCGTCCGTCATAGGCGGTATATGTAGCGTAATAAACCGCATTGCCATACGGGTTTTGGAACTTGACAAAGCGGGCGTCCTCGATCGCCTTGCGGTTATGGCTCATGCGTGGGAAAATTACTCGTTCCGAAAGGGGACGGGTCCCGGCAAATTTAATTTCGTAGTTCTGTTCAGCGAGAATGCGCATTACCTGCAGGGTGTCGACGCGATCTGCTCCAAATCGCATGATCGCGGTTTCAGCATGGGCTATCTGTTGCTTTAAATCCGCCAGGGTGAAGACCTCGGAAAGATGTTCCAGTACGTCCGCCGTGATGTCATTGTCATAACCCATTTCATATAGCTTGGCGGCGAAAACCGGTTTATCATAGCTCGGGTTTTGTACCAGTTCAGGATCAGTCACCACGCCCCCCGGGGACTCCATGCAAATCGTTCCGGCCGCGTCAATCGTGCCCTCGCGGAAAACAATTGACGAAACATGACCCTCCCCCGTGGCTCTTAGACTCATGATGAAACGCAACGTACCTTCATCCGTGCTGCTTTGATCCGGGTGCGGTACCATGGACGGATTAAAAAGGGCCGCGCATTCAAGCGAGTATTCACTGGTGAAATAGGCGCCGATCAGAAGCTGTTGGTCAAGGGGAGGGATGGCATCGGTGAGCAAATACGGTGCCACTACTTGGTAGTGACGAAGAAATGCCGCCTCAATGTCTTTATGACGCGATTCGAAACGGCGGCAAACCATTTTTAAGCGTTGCGGCAGTTTGCGCTTATCAAGACACATGACCCGACTTATTATGCGTTCAATACGATCACGAGAACCTGGCGAAAAATAGCGGATAAGCACCCGCGTCGGGTCCGGACGTAAAATAATATCTGTACGTTGTACCAACATAAAAGCTTCCGCGCTCCTATAGCGAGCCCCCTTCCGGAAGGGTGTCGCGCCCATGCTCGGGTTGGGGCGGCGGCAGCCGCTCTCCGGCTTTCGGGTTGGAAAGCATTACCCCGGAAGCGAGCGCATTGCAACTCGAAGGCCCGAGAGGAATCACCGGCGCTCCCGACATGGGCCCGTGACCTTTCCGGAGGGGGGGTTGCAAAACTCCGGGGCCAATGGCCTTGCCCCGTACCAACTGCACAACGTCCACCGTTATGGTCCTGACATCCCTTACACAATAAACGGCCATACACACAATACACAGCCATACCCGGGAAAAACAGGGGCTTGCAGAAACGCGTTTCGCACTTGCCTTCGCCCTGATACTCTTTTAAGTGATCGCTTGCCGGCGTTTCTCGTCTCGGGTATCCGGGCGATCGTAAAACGGGCATCCCTGCCGTATAGAGCCCGGTTCAAGCTAGCTGCTTCGAAGCGGAAAAGGCGTACGCTCTTCAGCGCCGCCTGGTTCAGCCGCCTGGTTCAATCGGGGCGGAAGCATCCTGATTTTCATCCTGATTTTCACTCGTACGACTGGAGCGACGGCTCTTCGAGAATCCCACATTATCCGATCAACCATCCGATGATCAACAGCATTATGATCAAGCTCAATGTGAGAACATGGGGCCAGCCGAAGGAAAAGAAAACATCGTCCACGAGAAATCGCTATCTATTGAAACAAAGGGGACGCTTGCTTCATAACGTGGGAACCATTGTTCGAACCCCCACGCACGAAGGAAAGGATGCCCAAATGTCTAGTCATGGGCGACCGCTTACTTCGCAAATCGATAGAAATCTCCGACGACATTGTCCTGAGGTTGGGCATGATCATGCTCGTATTGTCACAGGTATACTTTTAACAAGTCTACATTCCGTTCTCGGGCGCAAAGTGCTGAAGGATACTTTGATACACACGAGCATCAGCGTCTTCGCAGTGAGCCGTTGATTGATCACAGGGGGCGCGTGATTCTCGGCGAGGAGATCGAGCAGCTTATCGGGTTGGATCAAACGAAGACTTCGTGTGCGCGGCATCTGCCCTTTCGTACGTTCGATTACGAGGTCTTGGTCCAGGCTGGCGCACACTTTGGAGACGGTGGCCCGCGAAATATCTCCCCCACGGCTTTCGATTTCGTCCATGACCTCTGTGATGGAATTGTACCGGGGCTTCAGCAGAAGGACGCGGGGAACGATGGAACTATTCTTGCGGTAGATGTTCTTGATAACCCCGGGACGGCGGAACTTGTTGGGTGCCCCGGTGCGGAAGACCAGCATCTCGCGTTATTGTTACAGCGGTTCTGTCGACAGGTGCACGGCCGAGATCGCCGTCAATCAGGCTCCATGCACGGAACAACCGGTCGCCCGGCCGGTCGGTCTCCGGCGCCGAGGATGGGGCCCGTTCATTGTCAGATCTGGCGACCTACTTGGCAAACGTGCCGATGCCGCCGAGGTAAGCGTCCATGAAATGGTCGGTGACTGTAGCCACCTGTTCTCCATAGGACCGCAAGCTGGCAGGGTCGAAGCTCTTCCCGAGTTGCCGCAACTCCCGAAGGCCTTCCTTGAGCGACTTAAACTCCGCCGTCGAGAGGGGGGCAGGTTCCGCGGTACTCGACTGCCTGCTCGCCTCTAGCTTGCCCTCATGGAACCAGATCAGCTTCCCGAAATGAACGTAACCGGGAGGAACCCTCGTGACCGTGTCTCGCTCGTTGACGAAGCGGACGTAGTTGCCGCCGAGTTGGTCCGAGAGATAGGCGCCCAGCGCGGCATCCGCCAAGAGCGGTTGGCCGAACGTGGCCACACCAGCGGGCCTTAACCTGCCTTCCGCCAAGGTCTCGTAAGCAAAGGCCACGGCCAGGGCGCCCCCAAGGCTGTGGCCGGTAAGCCAGAGATTCTTTTCCTCCGCGCCGTGGGCCGTCGCCGCCGCGGCCACCTCCGGGTACAAACCCTTCATGCCTTGATAGAAACCGCGGTGGACAACCCCGTGCGGAACGGATTGCGGGGCGGCATCGCTATTGACGAGCCAGTCCCTGGGATCATCCGTCCCCCGGAATGCAATCATGACCGTATGATCGTCGCTGGCGACGCAGGCGTACAGCGATTCGTTCGGAAAATGGTCGATCCTGCCGAAGCCCCATTTGGACAGCGCCGCGTTAATCTCCGCCTCGCCGGCGTAAGACAGCTTGCACATCTGCCCCAGCGAGCGGGCGACGGCCCACGGAACGCCCCGCTTATCGTCCCAGTGGTCCCCCGGCGCGGCGAACGTGTCCGCAAGAGGTTGGCTGGGCTGGGACTGGACCGCCTCCCAGGCTGCACGGACCTTATCGCCGGTAGAAGACACCGTCTTGTCGCACCCGCCCGTCAGGAGGGCGCCAAAACAAAGAACAGCGATGGTTGAAGAAACGTGCCTCGTCACGAGTGACTCCTTTCAGCGCTACTGGAAATCTCGATGAGCGGACAGCGACGTGCGGAGTATAGCGGAATCAGCGGCGGAAACCCACCTCAATCGGCCAGCCGCATGGCCGTTTCGCTGGCTGCGTCGGGTTCGGTGAA
>JBNJEM010000277.1:0-9792 GCA_051745935.1 Planctomycetota bacterium | reverse complement strand
GGGCAAAAATGCTATCGGGCAAAAATGACGTCAGCCGCGAATGAATGGCCCTTCCCGCGTTCCGAGCATTCACGCCGGAACAGCTGGCCCCCCACCGCGTTGTTGGTGACCGCGTAACCTCAAGAGCAACAAAACCGCGGCGCCACCCTACCACCCAAGCAGTCTAGGAAGTGGGCGGCCGGCTTTGTGAGCGGCTGCAGGAATCGTTTCGCCGTCGCGTGTGGAACATTGGGCGCGAAGAGGCCTCCGCGGCCACGCGGCTGGCCGACGTCCCCGGGTCCTTATGATAGGGACCAGAGCGATGGGGTGAAGGGGGGATTGCCCGTGAAGGTCCGGCATGCCGAGTTGGGACCGCTTGCCGCCCAACCGCTATTGGATCAGTTCCTCGTCGCTCTCCTCGGTATGCGTGGTGATTTCACCCGCATCTTCCAGGCGGCGAATGGTGTCAACAATTTGTTGCTGGACTGTTTCCACCTCGGACAGCCGCACGGGGCCCATATAATCCATTTCCTCCATGAGCATCCGCGACGCTCGCTGCGACATGTTTCCGAGGATTTTCTCCTTCAGTTCCTCGCTGGCGCCCTTGAGCGCCATGGCCCATTCCGCACTCTCGACGTTCTTGAGAACGGTTTGAACCGCTTTGTCGCTGAGTTTGTTAATGTCCTCGAACACGAACATCAGGCGACGGATTTCATCGACCAATTCTGGGTCATCTTGCGCCAGATTCTCCAGCAGGCTTCGCTCCGTGGCGCGGTCGGTCACATTGAGAATCTCGGCGACACTGCTGACACCGCCGGCGTGTTGCAACTGTTCACTCATCACGCTGACCATGCGTTTTTCAAGCCCCCCTTCCACCTGGCGGATCACTTCCGGGTTTGTCTGGCCCATTTGGGCAATCCGGCGGATCACGGAAAGCTGGCGTTCGGGGGGAAGTTCGCCGATGATTTGCGCGCCATAGGCAGGCGGCAGGTGCGAGAGGATGAGAGCAATCGTCTGCGGGTGCTCATCATTGATAAACGTGACGACGTTCTCCGGGTCCACTTTTCGCAAAAAACCAAATGGAAGCGATTCGATTGCCTGCTGCACGTTATCGATCGTGGGGTTGGCCTCTTTTCCCAACGCTTTCTTCACCAGGTTCTTGACGGTATCCAGCCCGCCCCCACTTCCAATAAACGCATTGGGATTGGCGTCCGCGAATTCGTAGATAATGGATTCCTGCTCGGAGCCCGAGACGTTCTCGAGCTGAGCGATCTCAATGGAAACCGCTTCGATTTGTGCCGGAGTGAGCTTGCCCAGCACCCGCGCGGCTTCTTCTTCCGGCAGCGACATGAGCAAGATGGCGGCTTTTCGCAGCTCCGAGGACAAAGCAATCACCTCCCAACGCGCCCCAGAGCGTGCGTGAAATAGGAGCTGTTCCGCACGCCAGGCGGGTAAGGCGCCGGCTGCACGGGAGCCCCCATTGCGACCCTGCGTTTAATTGTGGAGCGCGTCCCGAAATATCCGTACCAGGTTCCTCCAAGGCCGTCGAGGGGACACCTTTTCGCGTCCGGTAACAAAACCCAGTTGCCGCTCCCATACGTCCCTGGGCGAGAGGCAACGTGAGCGGTTTTGTTATGGCTTCTTAAGGTATCGTCGGGCGCGGGTGGGTAAATTGAGCGGATTGTATCGATTGGCTCCACGTTTTTGCGGCACATACCGTGGTTCGGCCGCCGCCAACCCTACTCGCTCTCACTGCACACGGTCCCCGCGCCGTGAGAACCGGACCGCCTGAGAACCGCGGCGGCACCGCGCGGGGGGCGATTACTCATCGCGCAGTTCGCAGATCCCCCACTGGCCATGATTCTCATCCACGCCGACTCGCACCAGGCGAGCTGGAGTGCCAAGCCGCTCCCGCAGATTCTCCAGCAAACCACGTGCAAGGTGACGAGCGATCAATTCGGTGGTCGTATTCGGGATTGGCAACAGCACGCAGTCCTCACGCGGAAAAAGCCAACGGCGATCCGCGAAACGGACTTCCACCTCCCGTTGATCGGCAACCACGCGGAGAACTGGGTGCAAGGTCGGTAAAAGCGTCCGATGGTCAAGCTGATCGGTCATTGATTTCACGGCCTGGGACAAAGTGATGAAATCGATGACATACTGATTTTCCCCCAGCTCGGCTTCCACCTCGACCCAGACGCGGTAATTGTGACCGTGCAGCCGCTCGCAGAGGTTCCCCTGAAAACTGATAAAATGCGCGGCACTGAAAACATGATGCCGCTGGTCCAGCCGGACCTGATATGATTCTGACATTTACGGACTTCCCCGTTGAGCGAACAACGCGAAACGCCCCGGAGACCAGCCCGGGGGCTTCTCATGGCGGGCCGGTGAGCGCGGCGATGTAGTGAGAAACCTGACTCTCCACTGGGGTGAGCCGGGGGGCATCCCCCGAACGCCTTGAGTCAGTTCGTCATTTCCTCACCGATCCCGCTCGATCTTGGCTAGTCCACGTCAACCGGCCAAACGGCTATGCTTTTCGGGGCTTATGGCCCGCTCGTGAATGCACTGTTTCCAAAAAACGCTCCATACACCCGATGACGTCCTGGGGAGCGTCTTCCACCACGTAGTGCGAAGCCGCCTCCAACCGGCAGACGTCGGCGTTGGGAAATAGGTCTAGAAACCGATTCAGGCAGGCAGGGCGAAAACACCAGTCTTTCATGCCCCAAATCAATTGCACGGGCCAATCCGCTAGTTCAACTAACTCCTCGGCCATGTGGGCCAGCGTTTGCCATGTCGGATGGCGAGGCGAGGCGGGTATATCCTTGACGAATTTGTCGATCGCAATTCGATGCGACCAACTGTCATAGGGGGCCAATAGCCCCGCGCGCGCCTCGGGGGTTATGTTTCTCGGGGTCGCTACCGCCATTCGCACAGCAGCCCGTGCAAACAGATTCCAGCGGCGAATCGCCCACGTGCCAAGCCCGGGCACGCGGCACACGCGAATGCGCCAAGGAATATAGGGGGGCGGAAAGGCCCCGGTATTAAGTAGCACGAGCGCGTCAAACCGGCTTCGATTGGCCAACACCGCGCCCAAGCCAATCGCCCCGCCCCAATCATGCGCGACGAGCGTGGTCTGGTTCAAGCCGAGCCGACTGACCAATTCAGACAGGTTTTCGGTGTGGCGCTGAAGCGTATACGGATAGTCTTGAGGTTTGTCACTCAAGCCGCATCCCACGTGATCGATGGCGACCACGCGATATCGGCCTCCAAAGGCTTCAATCAACCGCCTCCAGTAAAACGACCATGTCGGATTGCCATGCACCATGAGCAACGGAGGCCCGTCGCCCTCGTCGACGTAGTGCATTCGGACATCGCCGATCCTGATGTAATGGGACGCAAACGGATAGAGCGACCGCCAAGCCGATGTATGAGTCATGGAAGAAGTATATCGGAACGATGCGGGGAATCCACCCCGTGGCTCCGCTCTCCGACCCGAGAACCCTGGCGCGGGCCGGGGCTTGCGACCAGGTATCTGTTTACCCGTATACAGTACAAGAATCGCCCAAGCCCCCCATGATGAGCCTCTCTAGTGCTTCAAATCACCGGTATATTTTCTCCGCGACAATGGTTCACCGGCCGCGTCTAGGACACCGCCAGCGCCACGTGCTCGGTTTCGCCGTGCGGTTCAAGCTCCTCACGCAAGACAAGGACCTCTGGCGGCGCTTCAATGCCCAAGCGGACTTTGTCGCCAGACACCCGAACGACGGTCACAACAATCGAGTCTCCCAAGCGAATCCGTTCACTTTCCCTCCGTGATAAGACGAGCATATCATTAAATCTCCATAAGTATGTGTATATGTGAACACTAGTGGTATTATGTACACGCATCCATGGCATGTCAATACCAACGGACGGCAATCGGCCGGCGTGTAAAGCGTACTTTACACGTGCCCTTCGTCCGCCGCCCGTGCTCGGACCGCCGCGAGATGTCAATACGTGGCCCGAGCCTAGTTATTGGCGGTCGTTCTAGTTCTTCCGTCGGTTTTGCATCGAACGCGACGATGCATTGAACCCTTGCCGGCTTCCCGAGCGGGAAGCGCCCACTGTCTCATGATCCGGGCCGGGTATCCGACCCGGACATGATTTTGCAGCCGTTAACGAAACACCTGGTTGTCACTTCGAATACGTATACCGGCCGCGGATGACTGTGTCCGCCGCGAGTCCGATCAACGGGAGGACGGCTTGCGTCGGGCCGCTTTCCATCCGGAAAAATCCAACCGCCTGAAATATATCTCGCCTTGGCAACCGTGACGTTTTGTTAAGGCCGGTGAGTGGCTCCGGCTCGTTCAAGCGGCTGAATGGTTCAATCGCGGGGCTGGGAGCCAACGGACCGAATGGCCTCGGGGGCGCCCCAAGCCTCGTGATTGTCGGAAAGCCGTATAAACTTCTTGCTCTCGGTCATTCGACTACGCAGGTAAAGACGCGAGGCGGGGGGCGTGAGCCAATCGGGTGCGGCAAACTCGTTCACCTGTCGCTCCGTAAAACAACACGGAGTTCCGATCGGTCTCCCAAATCGCCGTGAATTTCACGGCCCGCGGGCCATGCAAGCAAAAATACATGCCGCACGGCTTCCCACGACGCACCAAAATTCGCTCAGTCATTTCAAAGGCGTTTACCTCCAGTTCGTTGTTCTCGCAAATGGTTGCGTGAACATAAATGCGCAGGTCATTCAGATCGCTGATTCGTGGGGACAAATCATCATCCATCATGGCAGGTGGTGGCTCCTCATAGGAATATGGTCACGCGTGATGCCGTGACCACTGAATGAGCTAGTCTTGTGGGGAAGGGCTAGTCAAGGTAGGTAAAGTGTCAGCACAAAGTACTATCGGCAACATAGCGAGGACAATTTGCGGCTATCTTGCGCCAGAAAAGGAAAAGCTAGCAAACGATCAAAACGCAAGGACGACTCACCACCTATACCGCTGTCCGGCAATCCTGACACAAGACGCCAGAGAGCAAACCGCATCGCGTCCCGGCCGGTCCATAAGGCCGGAACGTGATGCGGTGTCGTCACTCGCGGCAGAGACCGTCATCCGCGACCGGTATACAGCCAGTCACGGAGCCCGTCACAAAACGTGGTTCCCGCTCCCGAAACGTCCCTGGGGGGAAACCTGAACGGTTGTGTCGTGGCCTCCTCGAGACACTTCATGGCTTTACCGCTTCCTCGGCATACCGCTGAAACGCCTCGGCGATCTTCGCGTCCTCGGCGTTGCCTCGGTGCAGAATGACCCGGTAGAACAACTGGAAGGATTCGCCCTTTGGCAATGTCAGGGAACCATCGAACTCGTCCGAGCCACGGAAATCATGCCAGCCAAAGGGGTTGGCCGCGAAAAGCCCATAGGTGCGCACGTGCCAATAGGTGGGATAGCGGAAGCTATTCGGATGATTCAGGATCGCCACGCCGACCGTCTCGCCCTCAACCGGTCCCGAATAGTCCACCCAGGAGGCGGGCTTTCCCCAGGCGTCTCCGTCGGTCTGTCCCTCGCTGTTGAGGATCTTTCCCCCGTTCTTCAACTCCACGCGCATCGATCCAGCGACGCGCACGCCAAATGAACCTTCCTTGGTATCGCCAAAGACCACCTCATCTTGGGTCGCCGTGACCTTGACATTAAAATCGATCCACCGGATTCCCTCCGCGGCGCCAAAGGTCATGGTCCGCACGTCCTGACACAGCACCTCGCCTTCAGGCGCTCGCCAGTCATTGCGAGTTCGGATCACTGCCTTTTTTCCGCCCTCCAACTGCAAATACTCGCGATGTTCAATCGTCCCATGATTGCCGCTCTCGTGCCAGAAGCTGGTGCCGTTGACGTCGCCATGATCAAACCACAGCGATCGATGGTGAACATGGTCCTTTTTTTCCGTGTCCAGAGGGTCCCGCATCGGATACCCCCGCGTCATTCGCTTGCCCGTGGGCCCGATCACCGGCCACAGGATGGGCTTGGCGCCTGATTTCTCAATGTACCGCGTAAAGAGTTTTCCATCACATTTGACCGTCACCCCGTCGTCGTTCTTTTCCACGGCAAGTTCGGCGGCGTCCGCTTGAGCTGCGGTGAACGCGACCAAGAGAGCGGCAATGGTTCGGTGTAGTCTCATCGGTGATGTTCCTATGAAAGTGACAACATGTACGAAAGTGACAACATGTGCGAAAGTAACAATGTGGACGTGAGTCCGAGACTTCGCGTGACCAATAACGAAACGTGGTGAAGTATTTCCGGCACGAACGGTCGGCACAGGGGGGCGGCACTTGGCGAATGGGCTCACGCTGGCCCGACCGCGGCGGGAAACCAGCCACCGGGGCGAGTTGGACGCGTCGCGCATTGCCTCTATCCTACCGTGTACAACGCCCAAAACCAAGCACGAGATCCGAAGGCTTTCGCCCCCGTGGTTATCCACGAGGCGAAACCGCGGGACCTCGCGACGGCGAAGCGCGGCCCCGGGGAATTCTTCGAAGGCACGACGGGCTCGGAAGCCCAGCGCGCGGTATTCCATCTTTCAGGCGGTCGGATTGGTGGGGGGGGCCCGCTGCCCGACGCAAGCAGCCCCCCCGTTGGTCGGCCTGGCGGCGGACAAACTCATCCGCGACCGGTATAGGATCCGCGGAGTACAACGAGAGCCGGCCCCCTCGGCGATTGGTGGACGGCCTTTCAGAGCGATTCCACCGGCACGAAGGGATGCCGGCGGAATCAAAGAGGCGAGCGACCAACGCGGGCTCGCCCGCCCCTTCTGTCGGGGGGAGCCATACCCGACTTGGCGGGAGCGGCTGCCAGTGGGAGCCAAAACTCGCCTACGATCGCGTCCGACGTTGCGGCGATTTTCCGCCTTTAAGGGGGGTTCGATTGCCCGTTCACTTCCGTCGGTCTCCGCTTTTGAGCGACTTTCACGGCCGGTGAGAACGCTTGTTGGCCACTTCCCATACGTCGTTGGAGAGAGCAAACCTGATGGGTTTTGTCCGATCCGAGGTCCGACACACCGATTGGAGCCCTGGCCCGGTCAGGCAAGAATTTTCGGTTGGATCCGCGTGAGGCTCACTTCCGGCGCCCGTTCAACCGATAACCGGTGAAGTGAGCAGTAGGGTGGCGCGTGCCGCCGCCAACTGGCCGCTGTGCCGAAACGTTTTCCGTGCGCGGAACGGAACGTGAACACCAGCGATAACA
This sequence comes from Planctomycetota bacterium, assembly GCA_051745935.1. GTDB lineage: Bacteria > Planctomycetota > Planctomycetia > Pirellulales > Pirellulaceae > JBNJEM01. The sequence continues at coordinate 2,599 of JBNJEM010000277.1, read as the reverse complement.
GTGGCCCCAATGGAAACTCGTATTTTGCGGGGAACGGAGTCATGCAACGTGTTTTGCTCGTCGTTAGCGTTTCGCTCATTGTGTTCCTACATAATGAATCAGCACCAGCGAATTGGCAGGTCATCAAAGCGAAGTGGGACCGTTTCTGGGACCGAGTGCATTTGGACTGGCATCGTAACAATGCCTGGCCCGAACCGTTTTCGGAGGTGGACCGTCGAGCCACGCGAGCGCCGATTGAGCGAATGGTGGAAAAGGGGTGGGAGTTGCAGAATACCATTCCAAACGAGCTTTTTGATCCGGAGACGCAGGAGCTCACGGCCGCTGGAGAACTCAAGGTTCGGAAGACGCTTACCGAAATGCCGCTCCGGCGACGGATGGTTTTCGTGCAGAAAGGCAAGACCGCCGAGATTACCCACACGCGATTAAAGTCGGTGGAAAAGGCTGCCAGCAAGTTTGTGGGCGAAGGCGCTGATGGCATGGTTTCCATCACCAGCGTGATCCCGCAGCGTAAATCGGGCGATTACTACCAGCGAATGAAAGCTCAATATGAAGAGTCGATTCCGGCGCCTCGTCTACCTGAAATGGACGCCGACACCGCATATTAAACCGGCGTGCGTCTCTCTTTAGCCGTCCAAGGTAGCATTCCATTCACGCGTTTTTTCCTTTCAACGGTATAAACAACTGGCGCGTCATGCGCCATGTCGTTTCGTGCCACTTGTCTCGGACAGCCATATATCTGACAGCCATACAATATGTTCTTCGGCGGTGCATTTGGCTTGTAGTCACCCTTGCGGCACGACCGATCATAGGGCAGGAGATGCGCGAAGTTGTCAATCTGTGACGCGGTGGTTGCGGGGAAGCGCTGATGGCCCCTGCCGTGTCCAATCTGCGCTCACGGAGGTGCGTGGTGAACATACGGCGAATTCTAATCGTAGGGTGGACAGCCTGCTGGTTATATTTCAGGCGGTTGGATTTTTCCGGGTGGAACGCTGCCCGACGCAAGCCGTCCTCCCGTTGGTCGGACTCGCGGCGGAGAACGTCATCCGCGGCCGGTATATACCGCTTTTGGGCACCCCTGACATGTGCGGCGGACGGTCGCGAGCCCCCCCGCCCCGGCCACTGTCACCAGAAATGGCGTGCCACGGTGGTGTTGTTTATGCTCGCCTCGACCATGTTTTATTTGGGGTGCGCGTCGAACTCCGGGCTGTGGAAAAGCGAATCCACGCCGAGCAAGTCCGCCACTTCGGGCCGGATGGGTAGTTCCAAGTATGAGGAACTCGTTAAAGAGTTGGAAACGAACCGTGGTAAACCGTCTTCCACTTCGGCATCCCAATCCGCGTTTTCCAAATTCGGCGAGTCTCTCAAGAACGCCACGTCATCCGTGGGCTCGGCTCTGACGTTCGAACCAAAGGTCGCCAAGGCGGCGGATCCGGTGTCGTTGAAGAACATGCCGGAGAACATCCACGCGGACGTCTTCTATCAAGCCGGACAGCTGGCGGAAACCAAAGGGAACCGGGCCGCCGCCATCAAACAGTACCGCCAGGCACTGGAAGTATCGCCCGAACACCTTTCCTCGTTGCTGGGCCTTGCCCGTTTGCATGACCGGGCGGAGAATTTCGCGGAAGCGGAACGGTTCTATCGAAAGGCCATTGAGGTCGCCCCCGAAAACGCCACGGCCTACAACGATCTGGGACTCTGCTTGGCGCGGAAGGGTTTGCATCAGGAGTCAATCACGGCCCTCCAACACGCCGTCGCACTAAAACCAAAGCGCAAGTTGTATCGCAACAACTTGGCCACCGTGCTCGCGAACCAGGCACAAGTGGATGAAGCGCTCGAACAATTGTTGGCAACCCATTCCCCCGCCGCTGCCCATTACAACCTCGGGTATCTGCTTTACCAAAAGGGAAGTAAAGACAAAGCGAGGTTTCATTTTTCCATCGCCTCGAAGAAAGATCCGAGCCTAACCGCCGCCCGGAAGATGCTTGCTCGATTGGAAGGCACGGCGCGGCCAGGAGCCGGCACCGCGAAGCAGACGCCGGGCCCGGTGGAGAGTTCCCGGCTTCATGCGGAAACCGAGGGCTCTGGCGGGACAACAAACTCCAGCCCAGTGGCCATGCTTTCACAACCTGAACTGCGTCGCGCGCCGCCGACCGAAACCTCGTCGGACAATCAACCGCCCCAACCACCGCCGGTGAAACGCCGCAACCCCGCTCCGATGACGTCCTCCCCGCAAGACCCCTCGGAAAAGCCAGCGATAAAACGCTTGCCGCCGCGAAACGGAATTCAGTTCCCGTCCCAGACCATGTTGGAGCCTCGGGAAACCAAAGGAGACGACACGCAACTGCCCACCCCCCAGCTATTGAAAAAAGAGGCGGGAAAAGACAAACTGCCGATCTAAACCGGCAGCGGATAGCATTGTTACTTCGACAGCGCCTCTTTCCGGCGCACCTGCCGGACCCCAACGGCCTTGCGCCGTTGGTGAACCAGATGGAGGGCTAGCGGTCTGTCAGCATTGACATTACTAGTTCTTGCCTTCGGTGAAGCAGCAAATTTGGCCGCATCTTGGCCAAATCTCGACTAGCGCCGTACTGGTAAACTC
>JBNJEM010000276.1:0-9793 GCA_051745935.1 Planctomycetota bacterium | reverse complement strand
CCGGTATATTCACGTGTAGACGTAACAAATCGAGTCCATCGCATCAGCCCTCGAGGGCCAGGATCAATGGTTGTTGAATGGCTTCGGTCATCCATCCCAGGAATTTCGCGCCATCGGCGCCATCGATCACTCGATGATCAAAGGAGAGTGAGAGGGGCAGGACGGTACGGTCAACCCCGCCGTTCACGCCGGCTTGCGGATAGGCGCGTCCCATCCCCAGGATCGCGACTTCGGGATAATTGATGACGGGGGTGAAATAGCCGCCACCAAAGCGTCCGAGATTGGTGACCGTGAACGTACCGCCCTGCATGTCGGACACGTCCAGGCTGCCTTCACGCGCTTTCTGAGCAATTCGTGAAATCTCGGCCGCCATTTGCACCATGTTTTTCTGGTCCGCATCACGAATCACGGGGACGAGCAACCCGCGATCGGTACTCACCGCGACCCCCAGATTGACATATTTCTTGTACACGACCTCGCGCTTGTCCATGTCGACAGAGGCGTTCAATTTGGGAAACACTTTGAGTGCCGCCGCGACCACTTTGCAGACCATCACGGCCATGGTCAGCTTGCCGCCCGCTTTTTGAGCACGATCGGCGTATTGTTTCCGCAGGGGTTCGAGTTGCGTGATGTCGGCGGTGTCGTGCACCGTGACATGGGGGATCATGCGCCAACTCATGCTCAGGTGCTCGGCCGTCTTGCGGCGGATCCCGCTCATCCGCTGCCGATCGACAGCCCCCCATTGCTCGAAATCAGGTAACGGTGGAGCGGAAACGGCGGGGGTTGCGGCCGCGGGACGCTCGCGATTCATCCGCTTGGCATGGGCCTTCACGTCCTCGATCGACACCCGCCCCTCCGGGCCACTGCCGGGCACATCACCGATCTCGACGCCGATCTCCCGCGCGAACCGCCGCACCGAGGGGGCGGCGGGAACCGGCGTGGCCGAGGTCCGGCTCGGGGGCGGTGGTGGTGGCGCGGCTTCGGTTTTCGGCGGCGCCGCCTCGCCAGGTTCAAGAGAGGGCTCCTCTTGAGCGGGCGGGGGCGATGGCCGCGACTCTGGCCGTGATTCCGCCTCCGTCGCCTGCTCGGCTTGGGGCGCCGCCGTTTCCGGCTCTTCCGTCTTTGCCTGTTCCTCGGATTCGATGGTCATGACCGTCTGGCCGACCGAGGTATCCTCGCCCTCTTTTACTTCAATGCTTTTCACGATGCCATTGTACGGACATGGCACCTCGAGAGAGGCCTTGTCGGTTTCCACTTCCAGGACAGCTTGACCGGCGGCGACCGTGTCTCCTTCCTTGACGAGCACACTGGCCACCTGGATGGTTTCGATGTTTTCGCCCAGTTCCGGCAGTTTGAATTCAGTTGCCATGAAAAAACCTCTGTGCTAGGTGGTGTCAAGGATCGTTGGCTTTTTGATCAAGATAGCGACCCACGGGAACGGACTGATTCTTACTTTCCACACGATCCGGTACATGAGTTAGGAAAGCCAAGGATCGGGCTTGTCGCAATCCACCCCCAGCTCGCCGGCGGCGCGGGCCGCGGTTTCTTGTTCAAGTTGTCCTTCCGCGGCCAAAGTTGAGATGGCGGCGAGCGCGATATGAGCGGCATCGACCTCGAAGAAATCGCGCAGAGCTTCACGCCCATCACTTCGCCCAAAGCCATCGGTTCCCAAAATCGCAAACGGATGCGGAACCCACCGGGAGATTATCGCTGGCAGCGCCTTCACATAGTCACTGGCGGCGACACACGGTCCGGTGGCATCCTGCAGGCACTCGCTCACGTAGGGCACTCGCGGCGGCTTGTCGCAATGGAGCAGGTTCCAGCGAGCCACTTCCTCGGCGTCTCGATGCAACTGCTTATAGCTGGTCACCGACCACACGTCCGCCCCAATATCAAACTGTTCTTCCAACAGTTCCGCCGCCTTTAGGCTCTCATTCAGAATCGAACCGCTACCGAGAAGCCGCACGCGCGGCCTGTCTTCGGAAAGGTTCGACCGCCGCAGCCGATACATCCCTTTGAGAATGCCTTCCCGGGCGTTTTCCGGCATTTGCGGTTGCGGATAGTTTTCATTCAAGAGCGTCAAGTAATAAAAGACATCTTCACCCGCTTCATACATCCGCCGAATGCCGTCGCTAATGATGACCGCCACCTCGTAGGCGTAGGCGGGGTCGTACGCCAACAGGTTCGGCACCGACAGTGCCAGCAGGTGGCTGTGGCCGTCCTGGTGCTGCAAGCCTTCGCCCGCCAGTGTCGTGCGCCCCGACGTGGCGCCCAACAAGAATCCCTTGCACCGGCTATCGCCCGCCGCCCACACGAGGTCGCCGACCCGCTGCATGCCGAACATGGAGTAGAAGATGAAAAACGGGATGGTGTTGATGCCATACGTGGAATAGGCCGTGCCCGCGGCCAGGAAGCTGCTGAGAGATCCTGCCTCGGTGATGCCCTCTTCGAGAATCTGTCCGTCCTGGGCTTCCTTGTAGTAGAGCAGGTTTTCCTTATCGACCGGCTCGTAAAGCTGTCCCACGTGCGAGTAGATGCCACATTGTCTGAACAAAGCTTCCATGCCAAACGTGCGAGCCTCATCGGGCACAATCGGCACGATCAACCGCCCGACGTTCTTGTCCTTCAAGAGCTTCGAGAGCATGCGCACGAACGCCATGGTGGTGGAGACGGCCCGGTCACCGGTCCCTTTGAGAAACTCGTCGAAAAGCTTCATGTCGGGCATGCCGAGCGCGCCCCGAATGGGGGAGCGGCTGGGCGTCTCGCCTCCCAGCTTTGCTTGACGCTCCCGGAGATACGCGGCTTCGGGACCGTCCGGGGGAAGCTGGTAGAACGGCACATCATTGACTTGGTCGTCCGAGATGGGGATATGAAATCGGGTCCGGAAAGCGAGCAGTTCTTCTTCGTTCAGTTTTTTCTGCTGATGCGTGATGTTCTTGCCTTCCCCCCCTTGTCCCAGCCCGTACCCCTTGACCGTCTTGGCCAGGATCACGGTGGGGGCTCCACGGTGGCTCACCGCCTGTTGATACGCGGCATACACCTTTTCCGCGTCGTGTCCCCCGCGCCGCAGATTCTTCAGCTGTTCGTCCGAGAAGCTCTTGACCAACTCCAGCAGACGCGGGTCGCGACCGAAGAAGTCGCGCCGAAAGTAGCCTCCGTCTTCGACCACGTATTTCTGGTACTGGCCGTCCACCACTTCTTCCATGCGGTTGACCAGCACACCGTCACGATCCTTTTCCAGCAATCGATCCCAGTCCCCGCCCCAGATCACCTTGATGACATTCCAGCCCACACCGCGAAAGGCCGCCTCGAGTTCCTGGATCACTTTGCCGTTGCCCCGCACCGGTCCGTCGAGGCGTTGGAGATTGCAGTTCACGACGAAAATCAGATTGTCGAGGTTTTCGCGAGACGCTAAAGCAATCGCGCCCAAACTCTCCGGTTCGTCAGTTTCTCCGTCTCCCAAGAATGCCCACACCTTGTGGTCGGAGGGCTCCTTTAGACCCCGATCCTCCAGGTAGCGCATGAACCGGGCTTGATAAATGGCCATGATCGGACCCAGCCCCATCGAGACCGTTGGAAACTGCCAAAACTCCGGCATCAACCAGGGGTGAGGGTACGAGGAAAGCCCTGGTTTATCGTGGAGTTCGTGGCGAAAGTTGTCGATTTGTTCCATCGGCAACCGGCCCTCCAGGAACGCCCGCGCATAAATCCCCGGCGAGGCATGGCCTTGGTAGTACACGAGATCGCCCGGGTCGGTTTCGGTGCGGCCGCGAAAGAAGTGGTTGAACCCGACCTCATACAAGGTGGCAGCCGACGCATAACTCGAGATATGCCCGCCAATTCCCGCTTCCTCGCGGTTGGCTCGCACCACCATCGCCATGGCGTTCCAGCGGATGATGTTGCTGATGCGGGTCTCCAACTCATGATGCCCCGGGTAGACGGGTTGTTCGGAAGCGGGAATGGTATTGATATAGGGCGTGTTGGCCGTGAACGGGATCCGCACACCCTGGCTGTACGCTCGCACCGAGAGTTCCCGCAACAACTCACGGGCCCGGTCACTGCCACGGCGCTGCAGCACCTCGTCCAGCGATTCAATCCACTCACGAGACTCGATTGCATCGGCGGCTGTTTCATCATGGCGATCTGGATTCATGCCTCCGCTCCTTGCCAGTTCGATCTGTTGTATCCGCTCTTGATCTTCAGCGTTCGATCCCTACTCAGCTAAATTCTATCGCCAGCTAAATGGCCCAGCTAAATGGCCCAGCTAAATGGCGCTGTCCGGAAATCACGGGCCGGAAATCAGACGCCCCCCGGGCTTCCTTGTTCGCGTTCCCCTTCCCGGCTCCCTTGCTGTCCCCGGCGTCCGGGGATGAAAAGGCCAAGTTCATGCGCCCCATTTCGTTACGCCCTTCGTTGCGCCCTGCCGTGGCGGCCGTCTGAACCAAGGAGCAGGGGGGAGGCCACGTGGGTTGCCGCAAAATCCTCAACCGAAGGGGGACAACAAATCGTTGAAAACCTCACAACCCCCGTCCGTCTAAATCCTCAACGGTTCACCAGCGTTCATCAGAGCACCCAGCCCACTATCCTCCGGCGAAACGCGGAACCGATGCGTCCCGGTCCAGCCCGCGTGCGGGGAATCACGGGAGCCGTGCCGCGATCCTCTTCTATTACATGACCCTGGTTGGGTCAAGTACGGGGCCAGTGGCCGGGTAGGTCCGTACCCCATCTGCCACGTGACGCTCATGCTCAATCGGTGTATACTATACCCTATTGTTGCATAAAGACGGCGTAGGACGGGTCTCCAGGCCCGTCTTTTCAAGCACGAAATCGTACTTGATCTGGTGTCCGCAGATCTCACGAAATGTGAGATCTTCAAACAACCGCAAAAAGACACTTATGCGCTGTAAAAGACGGGCCTGGAGACCCGTCCTACATATACTGTTTGCAACGTTAGGGTATACGCTACGTGTCGGCGGAGCGTACCAGTGTGATCAACCCACTGTAACCAGCCCTGTCCGGCGGTTGGCGCCGACGCCGAGGGAACGAAGCGGGACGATTCCATCGCATGGGGGCATCTGTGATCGCGCAAGACATAAGGGAAAACCTGTTACGATAAAGCACGCTTCCCAGCTCGGCAATCTGTACCGCGTCAGCCGCGCGCGAGAGCGATGGGGGTTGGACGAGAAAAGCGTAGATCGCTGGCGCGCCCGCCGGTTCCCCCCCAGGTTTGGAAGTACTCTTTTTTGATCCCAGCAAGGAAAACCATCATGATTTCAGGCCATCGGCATCAACTGTTTGTTTGGGTATCGATTTCCCTTTTGTTCGTGACCTGTTCCGCCCAGGCCGCCAGCCCGCCGAATGTGCTATTCATTGCCGTCGACGACCTCAGGCCGGAATGCGCCTGCTATGGCGTCGAACACATGGTGACACCGAATCTGGATCGGTTGGCCCAGCGCGGCGTGAAATTCGATCGGGCATATTGCAATATCGCGGTTTGTGGCGCGTCGCGAGCGAGCCTGATGAAGGGATTGCGGCCGACGCCGGACCGCTTCACCTCGTACAAAACGTGGGCAGAGAAAGATGCGCCCGATGTGCCCTCGCTGCCAATGGTTTTCAAACAGCACGGTTACCATACCGCCAGCAACGGAAAGGTTTATCACCACCGATCGGACGATGCGAAGGCTTGGAGCCAGCCGTCGTGGCGGCCCGATAAATCGAGCATTTGGTGGGCGCTTGAAGAAAATCAGGCTCTGCAAACGGGACGCCGCAGCCGGGGACCAGCCTATGAAGCGGCGGACAAACCCGAAGAGATTTATCCCGACTATCAGATCGGTGAAAAGACCCTCACCGATATGCGACGGCTGGCGGAACAGGACAAGCCATTCTTCCTCGCCTGCGGGTTCTACCGCCCTCATCTCCCCTTCGTGGCCCCTCGGAAGTATTGGGATAACTATCCAACTCGCCAAGTGACGCTACCCGACAACATGTTCTTTCCCCGTGAGTTGCCCAAGGCGTTCGACTACAACTGGGGAGAGATGCGATCCTATCACGGCATTCCGAAGCAGGGCCAGGTCTCCGAACAGACGGCCCGGCAGCTCATCCGGGGTTACCACGCGTGTGTCAGCCTCATCGATGCTCAGGTGGGGAGGCTTTTGAACGAATTGGAACGGCTGGATCTGGCGGAAAACACCATTATCATTTTGTGGGGAGATCACGGGTGGCAACTGGGCGAGCACGGATTCTGGTGCAAGCACACGAATTTCGAAGTCGCCACTCGGACGCCGTTGCTGCTAGCGGCTCCGGGCGTGGACGGTGGGCAAGAGTGCCGGCAACTGGTCGAATTCGTCGACGTCTACCCCACCCTCTGCGATTTGGCCGGCCTGCCGACGCCGGACCACGTCCAGGGCAAGAGCATGCGTCCGTTGTTGAACGATGTCGACGCGGACCACAAGGAAGCGGTCATCACTCGCCACGGGGGCGGTGACGCGGTGCGCACCGATCGCTACCGCTACATGGAAATGCGGGCCCGTCGTGGTCGAGGAGACTTGCAGGGGGTCGGCTTGTTCGATCTGAAAAAGGACCCTCAAGAAAACCGGAATGTGGCTGAAGATCCGCCTTATGTGGAGATTCGTGAACGCCTTAAAAAGCGACTGGATACAGCGCGGGCCGACTTTGGGGCCTAACCCGGACGGGCGGAACCGGGGACTTGTCGCGACGTGACGCACCGGTACGGTGGCCGGGCGAGCCGGAACCCTACAGGGTTAGGGTGGGCTGGCCAAAATCCCGGAAACTGGGCAAACTAGCGGGAGTAGGCTTACAGCATTTGTTGCGCGTCCTCGTTTCAAACACCGGACCTCTCCCCACCCACGCCGTGACGATCATTCGCGGTGCTCCAGGTGCCATGATAGGCCCACGGATGGCAGTACGGACCCACGGATGAAGAACGGAAGACGCCGCGCGGCTTTTTTCACGCGTGAGCCCCATCCCCCGTGTTCCCTTTGGTCCTTTCAGTCCCTGAGGTCCTTGATTCGACGCGGGCAAGGAGGCAAAGCGCAACAAAACGGGCTACAAGGACCTAGAGTTTTTCGGCATCCCAGGGTTAGGGCGCGTAGGGTTCAGGTATCAGGTGCCAGCGTGGCCGAGGCCACCGATCAGGCCGTTGAGCATTTTCCGCGTCGCAACCCCGACCAGTCGAAGCCGTACGGTCCAACTTGAAAGCTTACTCTCAAGCGTCAATCATGGACACGACACGCACCCCGTGATCGGGGAACATCGTTCGAATCTCCTTGAATCAGGCAGGTATTTGTTTACCGATCCCAACGCGACATCTTCGTCATTCGTGCTTCGTCATTCGCACTTCGTCACTTGTTCGTGTGAACGGTTATTGCGCAATCACGCTCGCTGATTCAGGTGTCTCTTTACGTCAAGGGCGAATCCCGGTTACCATAGTGGCCTGTATTCTCTAGACTCCCTTTTCACAGCGGGGGCACCATGAACGGAATCGTAGTTCTTGTATCGCTGGCGGCGATCGGTATCGACTATGGATGGCAGCCACTACCGGACGGGCAGTTGGAGTACATTGTTCAGATTGAGCCAGGATTGCTGGAAGAGCTGAAAAGCGGCGAGGAAATCGTCAGTGAGATATTGCCGGAGGCTCGCAATGTGCGCCGATTTCGAATTCGGGTGGGCACGGGTGAGGTTCCCCGGGTCGGTCATGGGGGAGGGGACACGGCGCCGCGGAACCCAGCCCCCGAGAATTCGAGGGGAACTTCGGGAAATACAAGCGCGGCGGGCGAATTTTCGGTCTTGCCATCCCAACCTCATTCGGATTCCTCGCCCCCCCCAAGTGGCGAAGAGAGTCGTGGAAACTTTGGGCCCGAAGGCTTTTTGAACCTTCCGCCTCCGCCTCCTTTGCTTGGCCCGGACGGCAAGAACAGTGTACTGGTACCGCGAGGGGGCGGTTCAAAAGAACCTAAACCTAGAGCCGGGGGATCGGAAGACATCCTTCCCCCGGATGTCTCTGGCGGTGGAGCAGGGGGCTCCGCGTCCGATCGTTCTGACCCCGCGGAACCCGAGGAGACATCGGACTCGTCATCCAGCGACAGCGCGGCGGGGCAGTCCGAGCAGCCTAGCGGCGGAGGATCGGAAGACATTCTTCCCCCGGATGTCTCTGGCGGTGGAACGGGGGGCTCCGCGTCCGGTCGTTCTGACCCCGCGGAACCCGAGGGGACATCGGACTCGTCATCCAGCGACAGCACGGCGGGGCAGTCCGAGGAGCGTAGCGGCAGCACCGGATCGCTCAATCCGCCCCAGTTCGGAGGCAGCGTATACCCGCCCGCCACGGGGCGCGACTCGCCACCCTCGGAAGGGTCGGGCGGCATGGTGTTGCCCCCTAACAGTGAGTCGGCATCGGATCGCCCTGGCGAAGGGACGTCGCGGTCGTCCGATCAAAATCCGGTGCGTCCGGTGCGCGAGCCCAATCCGGACTCGGAGTTCCCTAACCCGATCCGCTTCGGCGAATCGGGTGTGAAAGCACCCGGGGCCAATTCAAAAGCGACACACGGGCCGGACCCCGCCCCTTCGGCCTCGAGGCAAAAGCCTTCATCCGGGGAGAAAGAGCGGCGAAACGGTAGGGAGGAATTAGTGGCCAATGCCAATGAGACTGAGCCAAAAGACGATTCGGAAGCGGCTGCGTTTAAGCCCTCGATGGACAAGGAAACGGCGGAAAAACTTGAGTCCAAGCCGTGGACACCGCTCGTGCTCACGTCTCTCGCTCTTTTCGCCTCTTTGGCCGCCAATGCGTATTTGGGCTGGGTTGCCCTTGGCATTTACCGCCGTTACCGCGACATCGTAAGCCAACTCCACCAGACCCAAACCATCCCTACCTAATGGGGGCACTTAAAAACCACTCAAACGAAGACCACTCAAACGAAGACAGCCTGAGTTTTCCTCGCACTCAAACGAAGACAGCCTGAGTTTTCCTCGTAGTAGCCTGTTTTCGCCTCTTTCCCCTTCAGCGTCGTTCCGTCGGTCATGCGAGCGAGACAACGATTTCCGGACGCCCAGGAAATTGTTGGTGCGGTCTTCGGTGGAGCGGCACCATCGGACGCCGGCTCGAGAGCGCGCGCCACAGCCCCCGTTGTCTTTCAAGGACATTATGCAGCGAGACCTATTCAGGACCAGTCGATTTCAGACGGGGGGAAAAAGATTGAACAATGCTTCCGCTTGACGAATCAGAATCCTCCGTTCGCTGTTGAGCAGAAACGCGTCCACGGTGGCCCGGCCAATCAGGGTTACAACGACAATGTGATAGCCATCCCAGCAGAAATGATCCGCCCAGTTGTCGACCCGTGGATTGAAGAGCGGCACTGCGTGGTCAGTGCCTGAAACGCGCACCGCGACCCGATTGGATTTATGAAGATTGCAGCTCGGACAAGCCCACGCGAGGTTGTCCGTGACCGATTGTCCCCTTAAACACCGAGGAACCACATGCTCCACGTGAAATGTTGCCCCTTGCAACACCTGATGCATCCGGCAGTATTCACACCGGCCCGGGGTGGGCCGATGAAAAACCCGAAAATCGGACAAAATAGAACAAGTGGGTTGTCCCGAGTTTGTCGCGCGTGCTTAATTGAAGAGTGGAAGATTTCGCGACCAGGGCACGACGATGATCGCTGGTGCTTTAGATATCATGATAGGCCCACGGATGGCAGAACGGACCCACGGATGAGGAAAGACGGAGAGAGTACAAGCCGGGTCGCTTGCGTTTCATGCGTTAGCGTACCCGCCGTGT
>JBNJEM010000275.1:0-9854 GCA_051745935.1 Planctomycetota bacterium | reverse complement strand
TTTCGGTTGATGCTTATACCTTGAGGCGCTGAAGCTGCTCGAGAAGCCTGTTGCCGAGAATGCTTGCATTTTCTTCCGTCATCATGCTGAAGTGGTCGCCGGGAACTTCCTCGATCAGCAATTGGTTACCGAGGATGCCGCGCCATCCGAGGTCCCTGGAGAGGTTCTTCCGGGAGGCATCCGCCAGAACCTTTGTGTTTCGCGGTCGGAACAGATGCACGGGATGCGTAAAAGATCCGGGGGTGTATTGAACGATTGCCCGAGAATGTTCGCGACAAACGGAGACGAGCCGGCGCAGGTAGTCGATCGAGGCATCCGGTGGCAGCACGCCGTGTCGCTTTGCTTCGTCGAAGACTCTGCGCAGCGCGCTTTCGTGCTCCTGCTTTTTCAGTTCTTCATAGTCGACCTTCATCCGACTTTCGGCAAACCAGTTGGAGAATTCGACCAAGTCGACCAGGAATCGGGCATAATCGTCCAGATCGACGCCTTGAAAGATAGCCGGCGTCGGTGAATCGAAGAGGAATAACCCACCAATGTCAGCTTCCTGCCTCAAAAGCTTGCACCCCATTTCGTAAGCGAAAATCCCCCCCGTTGACCAGCCAGCCAGGTAGTAGGGTCCTTGGGGGCATTCCGCCCGAATCGCTTGAAGATAATCGCTGGCCATTTGTTCCACGGAGTCGTGGGGGACCGTCTTTTCCTCCAGACCAGCGGCACGCAAGGTCCAAACCGGGCACCAATCTCCAATATGGCGGGCGATGGTGTAATAACAACTGACGTCGCCTCCGGCCGGATGGATGCAGATCAGGGGCGGCATATCGCCCGAACCGGCCAATTTTAACACAGGCGAGCGACCGGGCGATGGGGCGTGGCCGAGCGAGTGGCCGGCGGCGCCCGACGTTTCCTTATCATCCACGGCCACCTCTGAATCGGAGAAGCACGGCGCGAAGAGTTCCGCGATCCGACTCACCGACGGGTTTTCCAGCAACGCTCCCATCGGCATGCTCTGGCCCAGCGTCGTTTCCAGCTTCGCTTTCAATTCCATCGCCATCAGGGAATCGAGGCCGAGCGAACCGAGAGGTTGGTTCCAATCCAGGTCACCCGGTTCGGTTTCCATGACACCGGCGACTTCGCGGGCAACATGGTCGCGGAGCAGGCCGACGCGATGCGCGGGATCTGCTTCTTTGAGTTGCTGGCAGAGGGCTTCGTCCCGTTCATCGCGCTCGTTGGCGGTCGGTTCCTTTTGGGCGAGGTCGGCGACAAGTGGGGGGGCGGCCGCGTGGCCGGCGCGGTTCAGTTTGTTCCAATCCACCGCCGCAGCCACCAGATGAGGCTTGGCGCCTCCCAGGGCCGCTTCGAGCAAATGCAACGCCTCGTCGGGGGCCAGCAAGTTCATGCCCCGCGCCTGAAGCTGGCTTTCCACGTCCGCCGCCATTCCCCGACCCGACCAGGGGCCCCAACTGATGGAGACGGCGGGCAATCCCTTTGCTCGACGATAGTGAGCCAGGCCATCGAGGAACGTGTTGCCCGCGGCATAGTTCCCCTGGCCAGGTGAACCGAGGACGCCCGCTATCGAAGAGAAGAGCACGAAGTGGTCGAGCGGGCAATCCTCCGTCGCGCGGTGCAGGCTCCACGCCCCGGCGAGCTTCGGCGCCAGCACTTTATCGAACGTCTCGACGTCCATGTGGTGCAGGAGCGCATCCGACAAAACGCCGGCGGCGTGAAAGACGCCTCGCAGGGGTGGATGGGAAGCCGGGATCGCTTGCAGCGCGGCTTGGATCGAGTCGCGGTCAGTTACATCGCCGCGCAGTACGACAACCCGGCTTCCACCGTCCCGCAGCTTCTCGAGTTCTCGTTTCACTTCGCTCGAGGGCTCGCCTCGCCCCATCAGTGCAACGGCCCCCGCGCCTTGCCTCGCGAGCATCCCGGCTACTTGAATTCCGAGCGAACCGAGACCGCCGGTGATGAGGTATGTGCCGTCTTGGCGAATGGGAGGGGGCGCGGTGGTGCTATCGCTCGTCGCGGAGTCCCTTTCTTCAAAGGAGACGACGATCTTGCCGATATTCTTCCGCTGGGCCATGTATCGGAACGCGTCTCGGACTTCGTCGTCGCGAAAACAGGTCATCGGCAGTGGCCGATACGTCTCGTTCCAAAAGTACCCGATAACCTCCTCGAAGAGGTTCCGGATGTAATCCGGACGCTCGCGCAACATGCGGTCGAGATCGATGGCGAAGTAAGACAAGTTGTTCTGGAAAGGAAGCAGACCGACCATCCGGTTTTGATAAATGTCGATCTTGCCGATTTCCAAGAAGCGACCATAGGCGCCGAGGACCGAGAGGCTTTTGTCGATGGTTCGACCGGGCAGACTATTGAGGACCACGTCCACCCCTTGCCGGTCGGTGGTATCCATGATTTCATCCGCGAATTCCAGTGTGCGCGAATTCATGACGTGTTCCACGCCGAGCGACTTGAGGAAATTCCGCTTCTGCTCGCTCCCCGCCGTCGCGAAAATCTCGGCCCCAATGTGTTGAGCGATCTGGACAGCGGCCTGGCCCACGCCGCCCGCCGCGGCATGAATAAGGACGCGTTCCCCGGCTTGGAGGCGAGCCAGGCGGCACAGGGCGTAGTAGGCGGTGAGGAAAGTAATCGGGATGGTGGCTGCTTGTTCATCCGAAAGCCGGTCCGGTTTGCGAACGAGGGCGTACTCGGCACTGACCGCATGGGTCGCGAAACTGTAGGGGGCAACGCCCATAACCGGGTCGCCTACTCGAAACCGTTCAACCCCTTCGCCCGTGGCGGTGACGGTCCCTGAACATTCGATTCCCACTGGCACCACGCGATCGGTGATGCCTGGATAGAGCCCCATTGCCTTGAGCACATCGCTGAAGTTCAGACCCACGCCATGGACTTCGATTTCGACTTGGCCGTGAGCCGGCGAGATCCGTTCCAGCTTGGTGTAGGTGAGCGAGTCGAGCGTACCGGTCTTGTCGAGCCGCAGCCGACGGGGGCCCGGGGGAGCAATCGATCCCCGCGCGGGTTGGGTAAAGTCAATCGCGTCCGGATCCCGTTTCAATCTGGAAACAAAACGCCTCTGGCCCCGATAGGCGACCTGGTTCTCGTCTGATTCAATGCATAATTCCGCCACGAGAATATCGCCGGCGGTGTCGGGCGGGTCCGCCTTGTCGAGATCGATCAGGCGGCAGGCGTATTCCGGGTGTTCGGTCGCCGCCACCCGCCCCAGTCCCCAACTCGCTGCTTGGGCCGGCGAAACCAGATCGCCGTCCGCCACCGCCTGTCCATTTTGGGTAACGACGTACAGTTCCGGCGAAGCGGCCAGTTTGGCATTCGTGACGCCGTGAAGAAGTTGGAGCAGGCTCGCACTCCCGCGATTTCGGGACTCCTGGAGGAAAACCGCGTCCGACCAATGGCTGGAGTCGATGTCCAGGTTCCACAGGTGAATGATACCGCACCGAGATTCGCCAGCTGCTTTCCACTCGTTCAGGAGGTTGGCGTAGTCTTCCGTTGAGACCGGATCGATTTCATGGACTGGCGTCTTTTCTGAATCGTTCGTTTCGAGACGTCGAAACGTGCTTCCGGGACGCACCAAAGTACAGACGCCCCCTCGGCGGTGAAGCTGTCCTGCCAGGTGTTCCGCCACGCCCATCCCATCGGCGAACAGGAGCCAGCGAGTTCCTTCCAACTGGGGGCGCACTTCGCCGTGCTGGGAGCCGATTTCGTGTCCGGCTTCGCGCCACTGAAGCGTGTAGAGCCACTCCGTGTGCTGGGTAGTCTTTCCACTGTCAGGCCGCCCGACCCGTTGCAGAGATACTCCCCCAAGTTCGACCAATGTTTTTCCGGCATCGTCTAGCAGAAATACGTCGGCTTCGATTGTGTCGGATTCAACTTGCGAGTCACGGGGTACGCGAACCGCATAAGCCCATGTCGGTCGAGCCGCGCGATGAAAAACGCGAGTACGGCGAATGAACGTGGGGAGATAGGGGGGCGAAGTGGTCCCTTGGCCGGACCCCGCGGCCACAATGCCGGCGATCGTTTGAAGGCCGGCATCCAGAAGTGCGGGATGGACATGATACGCAACGGTTTCGCTGTCGATCGCCGGCGGAATGACAAGCCGCGCCAACGCTTCCCCCTCTGCCACTTGTAGTTCCTCGATCCCGCGGAACGCGGGACCGTAAACCAGACCATGTTGGGCCATTTTTCCATAAAGCTGCTCGCCCGAATGGCGGTGGGTGGCTTTGCCCATCACCTCGTCAAGCCGTATCGGTTGCGAAGATCTGGACTCGCTTGAACCGGCGGCGCTGCGCACGGTGCCGGAGGCATGGAGGACCCAATCCGGTTCCTGTTCTCCTTCTCCCGTTTCGGACGATTGCCGGCTGTGCACCTCGAATCGGTACTCATTCGTTGACTCGGCGGTCATCAGGGTCTGAACAGGTCGTTCGGCGTTGGCCGAAAGGAACAGTGGTTGTTGGATTGAGAGGTTTTCCACCTCGTGTTCTCCCTGGCCGAAGACGCGGGCCGCGGCGGCCAAGGCCTGCTCGACGAACCCCGCCGCCGGCATGACGGTGGAGCCCTGAATCTGGTGATCGGCCAGGAAGGCTGGATTCCGACTGTCGAGTGAAGTCGCGAATATCCGGCGCGGTACCGGGCTGTGCAGTCGCGAGCCTAGGATGGGGTGCAGTGGCGGCCCGGAGACGGCGGTCGTCCCTCTTCCCCTTGACTCGACAACCCCTTGATGCCAGTACCGTTTGCGATCGAAAGGATAAGTTGGCAGGGCCAGGCGACGCCGTGGCCACGGGCGGTCGTATGAAACCCAATCAACCGTCACCCCGCGCACGTACATTTCGGCTAGCGTATTCATCAGGATCGTGCAATCGTCATGGCCTTTTTTCAGCGACGGTAACCAGGCGAGCGGTTTCGCGGACTGGCAGCGTCGGGCCATGCCGATCGCCGTTGTTGACGGGCCAATTTCCAGGACAACTTCCGGTTCCTGGTTGGCGAGTTGGTCAATTGCCTTCACGAACTGGACAGGGCTGTGAATCTGGCGTCGCCAATACTCGGCGTCCAGGGGCCGCTCGCCCAACAGTTCTCCCGTCACACTCGAAATGAATGGAATGTGAGCCGGCTGATAATCGAACCGTGCCGCCTGGTCTCGGAATTCATCGAGCATGGGCCACATGAGCGGCGAATGGAATGCATGGGACACCGCGAGCTTCTGGGAACGGATTCCATCTTGCTCGAATTTGGCGGTTATCCGTTCCACGATTTCGGTCTTTCCCGAGATGACCGTGTTTTCCGGCCCGTTCCGCGCGGCCACACTCAACTGATCGCTATACGGCCTTATCTTCTCAGAGACGGTTTCTCCATCTGCAAAGAGGACGGCCATGGAGCCGGTTTGGGGCAGTTCGGCCATGAGTCGAGCCCGATCGGCCACGAGCCGGCTTGCGGCTTCCACGTCGAACACACCAGCGACACACGCGGCGGCAAATTCGCCAATGCTGTGCCCCAAAACCATGTCGGGCAGGATCCCCCAATGCAGCCAGAGTTCGGCTAATGCATATTGGATGGCAAACAACGCTGGCTGCAAATACCGTGTATGGTTGAGCCGCTCGACGTGCCCTTCCCCGTGCAGCAAGGCGAGTAGCGGGAAATCGAGCGAGTCCGCGAATATTTCGTCGCAGTGAATCAAGGCATCCCGGAAGACCGGCTCGGTCTCGAACAGGCGCCGCCCCATCTCCGGGTACTGGCACCCTTGTCCCGAGAACAGAAATGCCACTCGGGGCCGGCCCACCGTGGAACCGTGCCCCCGATGAACGCGGGGCGGAGACTTCGTCGCGTCCGTTGAACGCAAGGTTTGCCGCAATTGCTCAGTCGTTTCCCCGATCAATGCCAACCGGTGATCAAAGTGCGACCGCCCCACGTTTTCGCTGAAACAGAGGTCCCCTAGCGAGACGTCCCGATGCTGGTTCAAGTAGTCACCGAGTCCGTCGACTCGCTTTTGCACCGCGTGTTCGCTCTTGGCGGAAAGTGTCAATACGTGCCAAGGACGGTCGTTCTCCGGTGTCGACGGTTCGGTGGCCGGGGCTTGCTCCAGAACCAAGTGGGCGTTGGTCCCGCCAAAACCAAAGGCGCTCACTCCCGCGATCCGCGGTCCATCGGAATGCCAATCCCGGGGTTGATCGGCAATCGCCAGCCGCGTCCGGTCCCGTGAAATACGGGGGTTCAGCTGGTCGAAGCCGGCCTGCGGTGGAATGTGCCCGTTTTTGAGCATCAAGACGGTCTTCACGAATCCGGCCGCGCCGGCGGCCGTTTCCGTATGCCCCACATTGGCTTTCACCGAGCCGACATAGCACGGGGACGCCGCCGGGGTCTCGCGGAACACCTTTTCCAGAGCTTCCCATTCCATCGGGTCGCCCAAGGGCGTTCCCGTGCCGTGGGCTTCGAGGTATGTGAGGTCCGCGGGCTTGATCTGAGCCTCTTCGAAGGCCGCGCGGATCACGGCTTCCTGGGCGCGTGGATTAGGGGCGGCAATGCCCGAGGTGCGACCGTCCTGGTTGACCGCCGTGCCGCGAACGACCGCCCAAATATGGTTGCCATCCGACACGGCTTCTTCGAGCCGCTTCAGCACCAGGATCCCGCAACCTTCGCCGCGAACGTAGCCGTTCGCGGCGGCGTCGAAGGGACGACAGGCTCCAGTGGGTGAGAGCATCTGGGCCTTGGAAAAGGCCAGGGTGCTTTCCGGCGACAGAATCAAATTGCAGCCGCCGGCCAAGGCGGCATCGCACTCGCGGTTTCTCAAACTCCGCACCGCTAAATGGACGGCCACGAGGGCGGACGAACACGCCGTATCGACGGAAAGACTCGGCCCATGGAAGTCGAAGATATAGGAGAGTCGATTTGCCGCGATGCTGAGCGCGTTGCCCGTTCCGCTGTATAGATTGATGCGTTCAAAGTACCCGTCCATCCGAGCCGGAATACGCGAGTAGTCGACGCCGCCAATTCCTACAAAGGTTCCGGTCCTCGAGCCGGCAAGTCGATCGGGGGCGATCGCGCCGTATTCCAACGCTTCCCACGCAACCTCTAGAAGAAGCCGCTGCTGTGGGTCCATGTTTTCCGCTTCCCGCGGTGAAATGCCAAAGAACAACGGGTCGAACTGGTCGACATCGTCCACGAACCCTCCCCAGCGATTCGCCATTTTACCGGGCGTTTGCCCCGTGGGATCATAGAAGGCATCAGCCTCCCATCGGGATGGTGGCACTTCGCTGGTGGCCACGCGGCGGTGGCGGATCAGATCCCAGAACGACTCGACCGATGACGCCCCGGGAAAACGACAGCCCAGGCCAACGACCGCGATCGGCTCGGAACGTTTGGTTTCGCCCCGAAGGGCCTTTTCCAGCAATTGGCGCTTCGCGGGCGTCAGAGAGCCAAGGCGCTGGGCCAATGCGCTCATGTCAGACTGTGTCATCGGATGTTTTACCCTCGTCGAGCAGCTCTGTTACGTCGTTCTCCGAAAGGTTGTCGAGGGTTTCCAAGAGTTGTTCCAGGCCAGTCTCTTCTGGTGCCCCCTGGGATTCGTCTGGCGCTGGAGACTGGTGCTCGGAAGCCATTGATTCAACCGCCAAGTAACGTGAAATCGCCGCTGGAGTCGGATATTGCCAAGCGGTCATTGGTGAGAGCTTGATGTTCAACCAATTCTCGAGTTCCGAACTCAGCTCGATGGCAGCCATCGAATCGATGCCGTGTTCAGCGAACGGCCTGTCGCGGTCCAATTCCCCGCTCGGCACGCCCGCGTGGTCCCGCAACCACTTTAATATCCGGCGCTCAATTTCCCTGGCAAGACGATCCGCTTGGGGCGAAGTCGCAGTTGCCCGGGGCCGGTCGGGTAGAGGCGCGGAGGTGGTCGTTCGCGCCGAATCCTCTTTGCTCCACTCAGCCACGACTTTGAGTTCCCCCTTTGCATACCCCTCGGACGCCGACTCGCGGCGAACCTTTCCGCTCGTGGTGCGGGGCAGGGACATGGGGCGAAGCAGGGCTAAGGCGTACGGCTCCACGCCATGTTCTTGCGTGATTTTGCGCCGGACGGCTCGAAACACCTCACCGTAATCGGTGTTGCGAAAGGACCGATCCAGTTCGTTGATTACCACCAAACGTTCTTCTCCCTCCATTTCCCGCGAAAAGGCGGCTCCGGAATCGGGAAGCAGAGCTGGATGAGCCATTTGGGCAGTGGATTCGATGTCCGCGGGATCGAGATTACGACCACGGATGATCACCAGTTCCTTCAGCCTGCCAGTAACGAACAGCTCGCCGCCCTGAAGAAACCCCAGATCGCCGGTCCTTAAAAAGCCCCCCTCTCCAGTGTCCGCCAGCGACGCATTGAAATCGTCCGACAGACGGTCTTCCGGCCAATATCCGCCACTTACACTCGGCCCCCGAACCCAGATTTCTCCGACGGTGCCGTCGGGGCAAGAGGTTTTCGTCAGTGGGTTCACGATCGCCAGGGTTTGGTCGAGAAGCGTTCTGCCGCAACCGACCAGTTGTCGCGTGTCTCCGTGGTTCCCGCGCGCCGGTTCGGCGAGACCATCCGATTGCAGCCTTGACCGCCGAAAACGGCGGATCAGCGGGGCCCTCGCCCCTTCGCCGCCGGTAACGAACAGCGTGGCTTCGGCCAAACCGTAACATGGATAGAAGGCATCTTCCCGAAAGCCGCAGGGCGCGAATTTTTCAATGAACCGCTCTACTGTTTCGGCTCGGATTGGTTCCGCGCCGCAGAACGCGACTTGCCACGTGGAAAGATCGAGGGATTCGAGAGAGGCCTTGCCGATTTTTCGCACACACAAATCATAGGCGAAATTGGGCCCCCCGCTCACGCAGGCCCCGTAATCGGAAATCGTCCGCAACCATCGCTCGGGACGCTGTAGAAACATCGACGGGGCCATGAGTACGCTCATGCCACCGGCCCATAACGACTCAAGTATCCCGCCGATCAGTCCCATGTCGTGGTACGCCGGTAACCATGACACCCCTACCCCAGCGGGACTATTCGGCGTGCCGCGTCTCAGACCGAATCCGGAGTGAATGAGCTCTAGATTGTGGACCAGATTCCCATGCGACACCACCACCCCCCGGGGTCTATCCGTGGAGCCAGATGTGTACTGAATAAAGGCACAGTCATCGGGGGCCACATCGGGCGGCTCCCAATCGTCTGCGTCCGCCGAATCGATCGTGTCCACCGAGATCCACTGCACTCGTTCCAGAACGCCGGACTGACGACCTCCTAACAGCAGGTCGCTTCCCCAGGAATTGGTCAATCCCAATGTTGCTTTACAATCTCCCACAATGGTGGAGACCCGCGAAGACCGATCTCGTCGCTTCGGCGGACTCATGGGAACAGCCAGTACGCCAGCATACATGCAACCAAAAAACGCTTCGATGAATTCAAGGCCCGGTGGAAACATCAACAGCACCCGTTGTCCCGGATCAACCTGCCTTCGTAATCGTTGTGCCAGGGCCCGAGCTCTGCAGTCCAGTTCCAGAAAGGACAGTGCCACCCGCGTTCCGTCCTCCCGCAGGAAACAAAAGGCGGTGAGATCACCAAAATCCCACGCGCGCCGACGCAATAGCTCCGCCAGCGATCGCGGCAACGTGCTGCCAAATCGGTCGAAAACGTCCTGTCTCTCCGTTGTATTTCGATGAGTACTTAACGAGGGCATAAGATCCAATGTGAACCTGAGTGGGTTGGAAAGTTTTTACTCAAAGTGTAAGCGTTTCGCGCCCTTCGAACGACCCAGACGCTGGAAAAGCCCTGGTTTCAGGTCGTGTCCAGGTGGATCGAATTTGAACCC
>JBNJEM010000274.1:0-9880 GCA_051745935.1 Planctomycetota bacterium | reverse complement strand
CTCAGTACCCAGTACCCAGTACCCAGTACTCAGTACTCAGTACTCAGTACTCAGTACTCAGTACTCAGTACTCAGTACTCAGTCCCCACTTTTCCAATCCTCCCCCCCGCTGGTCCTGCTTCAGACGGCTAAAGCGTTCTGAACCTTGAGCAAGCCACGTTTCACGGATCGTCACAAAACCTAGTTTTCGCTTCCCAAACGCCTTGGATAGCAGGAAATCTGAATGGTTTTGTTATGATCTCCAATACTTGACTTGACACGATCACAATCAACACCACCCGGTGCAACCAGTTCCAGCCTGAACGGCCGGCACATGATGGGGTATGTCCCCCCGCGATCGCTGTATCATGGTTGTCCGACAGCGGCGTAACCTCCTGTCAGTGTACCCCTTTTGCACCCGTGACGCCAGCATTTCTTGGAGTTTGTTCCGACGCCTTCGGAACAGCTCGAAACGCGAATTCGGTGAGCGTGGCAGCGCGCATTATTCCGCGGTCGCCAGCGGGACTTAGCCGTGGCGGCGGCCACGTTGGCCCGCAATTGCCGGTTTTGGATTCTGTAGGTAAACTAGGAGCATAAACAGGCAGAAAACAGGAAAGCTCGGTCGACTTTGCGTCCAGCCGGAATGGCTCGCTGACACCCTGGGAGATCGCGACGCAACGAAGCGGTGCAAGGGGTACCATGTCGCGTGGCGCGAGGGTCTGGTCGTGCGGTACGCTCACGCCACGGGCACCTGAATGCCCGGAGTGCTGAACGGGCTCGATGCGACCGTGCAAGACGGGACGAGCGGCGGCGAGCAATAGGATCCCCGCCGCTTCAATCATAAGGCTTGGGCTCGACGAAAGAGGAAGAAACAGGGCTGCTTCCCCACGACGCATGAACAAGAGCGCGAGATACATTTGGATATCGGTGGTAACGCTGATTCTCATGGGGGCCTCGTTGCCGCTGGTGTACAACGGTTCGCGGCGCGCCATCGAAAGTATGTTCAACACACCTCGGGTTTGGGTACCGCGCACATTCCCGGCCCGGCAGGAATTCATTCACTTCACCGCTCAGTTTCAAGCCCCACAGACCATCCTGATCAGCTGGCCTGGCTGCACCGTGGACGATGATCGGCTCGATGATTTCGTGGAGGCCATGCGCGCCTCGGTCCATTCCGGGGCGGAGAACAATGGCGAGCATCAATACTTCACAAGGGTGACAAGTGGGTACACACTTCTTCGCCAGCTGACCTCGGACCCGTTGAACCTGTCGCGCGACGAGGCGATTGAGCGGCTCCGAGGCACTCTGGTTGGCCCGGACGATCGGACAAGCTGCGGTGCCGTGTCGGTGACGCCGAGAGCGGCCAGAGAGAGGGAAAAGACGCTCGCTTTGATCCTGCAAACGCTGGATCGGAGCGTTGGTTTGCGGCGGGAGGCGTACCGTCTGGCCGGATCCCCGCTCGACGGCCTTGCCATCGATCGGGAGAGCATCCGGTCGATCCACCGCTACATGATCCCTTCGGCGTTTCTTTCCTTTGTGCTTTGTTGGATCTGTCTGAGATCGTTGTGGTTGACTTTGCCCGTGATGGCTGCTGCCGTTTTCGGTCAGGGAGTGGTCGTGTCGTTGATTCATTACGCGGGCATCACGATGAACGCCATTCTCATCGTTTTGCCTTCCCTGGTCTTCGTACTGACGGTTTCGGCCGGGGTCCACTTGGTCAATTATTACTATGAAGCCCGGCAGAACAACACGGAGCGGGCCACGGGCCGGGCGTTGTCCCGCGGTTGGGCGCCCTGCCTGGTGGCGGCGATCACGACCGCCATTGGCGTCGGTTCCCTGCTGGTCAGCGCCGTGATCCCGGTGCGGCATTTCGGCACGCTGGGCGCCTTTGGCGTCATGGGCACCTTCGGGTTGCTCCTGCTTCTCCTGCCAGGAGCCATGCAATCCTGGACCTGGATCCTGGGGCGATGGAAGCGCCGAGAATCACCGTCTGTCCAAAGAGCGGACGAAGGGGTTGTCGATCGTCTCTGGCGCCGATTGGCGGCGCGAATCTCCCGCAGTCATTTCACGATAGCCACGGGATGTATCGCGATGCTGTTGGTCGCCGCCGTGGGCCTGACCTGGATACAAACATCGGTGAACGCCGTCAGTTTACTGCACCCGGAGGATCCGCACATGCAGGATCTGCGTTGGTTCCAGAAGAACATCGGCCCCTTGATTCCGGTGGAGGTTATCCTTCACATGGATCGCGACGACTCGCGCGATCTGACTCAAAGGTTAACATTGGTCCGGCAGGTGGAGCAGAAGCTAAGAGGAATTCGGCACGTGGGAGGCAGCATGTCGGCTGCGACGTTCGCACCGCGGATTGCACGGGGCGGAAGCGTCCGGGCAACCGCTGTGCGAGCGATCTTGCGAAGTCGCTTGAAAGACCGATTGCCCAGCTTCGAGGCCGCTCACTATTTGAGCCAGGGCGAGGATCGGCAGTCGTGGCGGATCAGTGGGCGGGTCGAAAGCAGTGACAAGATCGACTACGGCCGTTTCCTCCATGCGATTCGACGTGAAATCGAGCCCATCGTCGACGAGTATCGGAACCCGCAACGCGAGATCCGCGTCACCTATACCGGCGTCACCCCGGTGGTCTACGAAATCCAGCGGGAATTGCTGAACGATCTCTTCCACAGCTATTTGACAGCGATGGCCTTGGTGACGGTCGTTATGATGCTGGTCTTGCGCAGCGTGGCCGGTGGGCTGGTGGCTATGATTCCCAATGTGTTTCCCGCCACTGTTGTCTTGGGGTTGATGGGGTGGACGGGAACGGCGGTTGATATCGGTTCCGTGATGACGGCGAGCGTCGCGTTGGGAATCGCGGTGGACGGAACCATCCATTTTCTCAACTGGTTCCGTCACGGGGTGCAACAAGGGGCGAGTTCGGAAGAGGCCATCGCGCAGGCTTATCGGCATTGCGGACGGGCACTCGTGCAAACCACGTTGATCGTGGCGGTCGGGCTGGCCGTCTACGTCAATAGCGGGTTCATTCCCGCGCAACGGTTCAGCTTGATGATCTTGTTGTTGCTTATCGGGGCGTTGGTGGGGGACTTGGTTTTACTGCCAAGTCTACTTCGCGGCCGACTCGGCAAGCTGTTCGCGCCGCCATGCTCCGGCGCGGGGTTGCGGCCGAGCGGGGCGAGGCGAGGCGGGGCTAGTTAATCTCGCGGTTAGCGTCGGTCAAGAAATTGCTGTCGCGTTTACGCCTCCCCCACCGGAGCGGGGACGGCAGGGCCAGGAAGGGGTGCTCATGTTGACCCGTCGTTCACCGGCAAAGAACCTGACAGTAATTCCTTGACGGATGCTTGGGGGGGCATGGCATACTGGACGAGGGGCATGGCATACTGGACGAGGGGCATGGCATACTGGATACCGTTTTTTCAAAGCAGCGGTGAAGAGCAAGTTGACGAGGCCTCTTATGATCGAGCGTTTGGCTTATCTTTACGCAAAACATCCGCGGGTCGGGAAGTTTCGGCGCGGCGCGGCACAAGCGGAGAAGGTTCAACGCCGTGTGTTGTTTGGCAAACTGGCCCGCAATGCGACGAGCGATTTCGGCCGAGATCACGGCTTCTCTCAGATTAGAACCGTCCGGGATTTTCGACGCCAAGTGCCCATTTCCAGCTACGACTATTACCGATCGTATGTCCATCGTGTCAAAAGGGGAGAGATCGAGGCCATGTTCGGCCGGGGGACCCGGGTCCTGATGATGTCGGTCACTTCCGGGACCACGGGTGAACCGAAATACATTCCGATCACGAATCATTTCTTCCAGGAGTACCGTTACGGTTGGAATCTTTGGGGGTTGGATGTGTTCCGAGACCATCTCGATCTCGTGCGAAGAAAGACGCTTCAGTTCAGCAGTGATTGGCATGCTTCACGGACCGAATGCGGGCTGCCTTGCGGCAGCGTGAGCGGTCTGGCCGCCGAGACGCGCCCCGCGATTGCACGCCTCATCTTTGTTCTGCCGGCGATTTTGAACAAAATCGAGAACACGAGGGACAAGCAATACGTCGCTTTGCGTCTTACGATGCATCGGCGCGACGTCGGCATGATGATCACGGCGAATCCGCTCACGCTGCTGAACCTCGCGCGGCTCGCGGACGCCGAAAAGGAGTCGCTTGTTCGCGACCTGTTTGACGGAACCCTCTCTGCCCCGGTCGAGGTTCCCAGACCCGTTTGGCGGCGACTGAAGGGTCCGTTGCTTGCGCGGCGAGTGCGAGCGGCGCGGCGGCTTGAAGCCATCATGGAGAAGACCGGGCATCTTTACCCCCGGGATTTCTGGCCCGACATCTCGGTACTGTCGGTGTGGACGGGCGGCGCGATGGGAAACTACCTGGCACGCGTCAACGAGCTTTACGGAAACCGGGTGTTTCGCGACCATGGTCTGTCGGCGAGCGAGGGGCGCATGACGATTCCTTTCGGCGATAACAATCGAGTTGGCTATCTCGACTATCCGACTCACTATTTCGAGTTCATTCCTTTTGATGAGCATGAGAAAGCCAACCCGACGGTGCTCGAAGGGCACGAGCTGATCCCAGGGGAAGCGTATTACATTCTGTTGACCACCTCGAGCGGCCTGTACCGATATGACATCCACGATGTCGTCCGCTGTGTCGATTTGGACGGGACCTGTCCGCTGCTGGAGTTTTTGAACAAGGGGGCGAATTTCTCGAACATGGCGGGCGAGAAGCTCAGCGAGAATCAAGTGATCGAAGCCGTGGGACGGGCCAGGGAAGAGGCCGGGCTCGCCTTTGAACAATTCACGCTCGTCCCCCAATTCGGCGCCCCGGGCCACTACAGCCTTCTGATCGAAAGCCGGCTCCCGGTGAAACGCCGTGACTTACTGGCGGCAAGGGTTGACCATCATCTTTGTCGCGTCAACTGCGAATACAAGGATCGGATCGATTCACACCGTCTGGGCCCCCTGCAAGTTAGAGCAGTTCCCGCGGGGACATGGGATGTCCTCCGCGAGGAAAGGCTTTCCAGGCATGGAAGCAGCTTCGAACAGTACAAACACCCTTTCCTTTCGGGGGACTCGTCATTGACCGAACGACTGTTGGCGATGGCCGTGGACGATTCGAGGCCGGTGGCGTCGCCGGGTCCGCGATGAGGCTTGGAACCCATAACAAAACCATGCGGGTGTCCCGTAATCCAAGGGGTTTTGGAAGCGACGGCTCGGTTTTGTTAAGGGCTGTAACATCTTCCGCGACGAAAGGGGAATCCGATGACTGGCAAGCGGGTTTTGGTTACCGGCGTCACTGGGATGGTGGGTTCGCATGTGGCGGCCCGTCTGGTCGAGGCGGGCTACCGGGTTCGCGGGATGGTCCGGCCGACGAGCAATCGCGGCGACCTCGACGGCGTGGACATCGAGTGGTTTGAGGCCGATCTGTCCGATCCGGCCGGTTTACCGCCGGCATTGGCGGATATCGACATCGTCGTACACGCGGCGGCGCATGTGGGGGACTGGGGACCGGCGGACAAATATCGCGCCATCAACGTGGTGGCCCTGGAGCACCTGCTCACCGCGGCCCATCGAGAAGGCCGTCTGGAACGGTGGATACAAATTAGTTCGCTGGGGGTCTATCCCCCAAGGCACCATTACGGTACGACCGAGGACGTGGCGCCCGATCCGAGCGGACTAGATGGCTACACCAGAACCAAAGCCGAGGCCGAGGTCCTACTGAAGCGGCACATGGAGGAACATGGTTTTCCCGCCGTTATTCTCCGGCCAGGATTCATTTATGGCCCCGGCGACCGGCACGTGGTCCCACGGCTCATCGAACGCATCGCCACCGGTCAAATGAAACTTATCGGCGGCGGTGATAGAGTGCTCAACAACACCTACGTTGGGAATTTGTGGGAGGCTGTTCTGCTGGCCATGACCAAGGACCAGGCACTCGGTGAAATGTTTAATGTTCGGGACGAGAGACTAGTCACGCGAAACGAGTTTGTCCACGCGATTGCCGACTACATGAAATGTCCTCATCCGAAACATGTTCCGGAAGGCGTGGCGAGAGCGGCGGTCGTGCCGATCGAATGGTTTGCTCGCCTGAGAGGCGCCACGGAAGCTCCACTACTGACCCGCGCTCGGATCAAGTTCCTGACGCTGAACCTCGATTTCTCGATTGACAAAGCGAAATCGATGCTCGGCTATGAGCCGCGGACGGATTTCCAGGACGGCATGAAAGAGACCCTCCGGTGGGCCGATCGCGCGGGGCTCATTCCGAACGGATCTTAATTGCACAGCGCCACTTCGATACTTCCCCACCGGCACGGGGCCGGTGGGGCTGAAACGTTCTATCGCAACGCTTTGCGTTCATTGGTTGAACCAAAGTGCGCTGTCGAATTAAGGGAGCGGGCAATTCCAAGATGAGAATCGCGGCATTCACGGCCTACATCGTCCGCCTGCGGCTTCGAAAGCCGTTCCGGCACGCGACCCATGGCCGGCGCACCAGTGAGAACGTGGTGATCAGGTGCGGTCTGCAGGATGGTACCGAAGGGTGGGGCGAAAGCGTGCCCCGGTCATACGTTACCGGTGAGACACCGGAAGGCGTTCTTGAGCAGCTTGCGGCGACCGACCTTGCCCGTCACTTCGACAGGGATTGCCGGGATTGGACTGATGTGATCGAACTGTGTTCAAGCTACCAGCCGTCCGTGCTCGAGGCCGATCCACGTGGATGTCGGGGCAACGCACACGGTTGCGCGGTGGAATTGAGCATCCTCGACGCGTTTGGCCGCTTGTTCGGCGAGCCTCTTTCGGCGGTAACCCGCGTATTTGAAGCGGGCCGTTCCGTTGCCGGAAGTTCTGATTCCGTGCAATACTCAGGGGCGATAGCGATGTCGGAACCGGGACAGGAAATAGCAAGTGCCTTGAAGACAAGACTGTACGGCTTCGCCCATTGCAAAGTGAAGGTGGGAAGCTCGTCCGGGGAGGATCGTGCCCGGGTTCGGCGCGTGCGCCGCTGCCTGGGACCGCGCCGAGACATCCGGGTGGACGCCAACGGCGTCTGGCATCCCTCGCGGGCCCTCGAGGAAATCGAGCCCCTCCTCGAATATGGCATCAGCTGCGTGGAACAACCGGTGGCTCACGAACACGCGGAGTCGTTGAGGGCTCTGCGCCGTCAACTTCCCGTTCCAGTGATGCTGGATGAGTCGTTGACGAGCATCGGTGACGCGGAAGCGGCCGCCCAAAAGGGCACCTGCGACCTTTTCAATATTCGGCTCTCCAAATGCGGTGGCTTTCTGAACTCGTTGCGATTGGCGGCGTTCGCCCGGTCTGCCGACATCGGGTATCAACTGGGTTGCCATCCGGGCGAGTCGGGACTTCTATCCGCCGCCGGCCGGCATTTTGCAACTTCAGTGCGCGGTATTCGCTACCTGGAAGGCTCCTATGACCGGCACCTGCTCGATAAACTCTTGACGAATGAGGATGTCACTTTCAGTTATGCGGGCCGGGCGCCAGCACTGCCAGGTCCAGGACTCGGCGTTACCGTAAACCACGCGGTGCTTGATGATTCGACGCTTGAAAAGAAGCATTTTCCCTTGAGGTGAGTGATGTTGGATCCGGCGCCGGAAATCCAATTCTTTGAATCCAGAAACGGCGATCTGTTAGCGAGTCGTGTGTGGAGCGTTGACCAACCTTTGGCGGAGGTGGTGTTCTTGCACGGTATCATGAGCCATGGCGGCTGGTACCTCGCCAGTTGCGAGTATCTTGCCGCTCGTGGATTTCGGGTGCACTTTCTCGAGCGGCGAGGCTCCGGGCTCAACGAGCGGGAACGCGGACATGTGGATCGGTGGGACACATGGCTAAACGACGTGGAAGATTATCTCGGCGCCTTGGCGGGCCGGACGCCACGTTTGCTGGTCGGGATCAGCTGGGGCGGAACACTGGCGGCTGCGCTCGCACGTCGCCGTCCCGATTTCGTTGCTGGATTGGGGTTGGTGTGTCCAGGATTGTTTTCAAGACACGCAGCCAACTTCGTCCAGCGGGCCGCCCTTCGACTTGCATGTGGATTGGGCCTCCGCAAGCGACGCGTTGCAATTCCCTTGCGCGATCCAGCCCTTTTCACGAATTCCAAACGCGCTCGCATTCACGTCGAAAAAGACCCATTGACTCTGCGAAAGATCACTCTCTCTTTCGCCGCCGAAAACCAAAAGTTGGTGCGTTACGCGACGCAGAGGCCTGAAGATATTCAGGTGCCCACGCTACTCATGCTCGCTGGCAAGGATTCCATCGTTGACAACCCGAAAACCCGGCACTTCTTTGAGCGGATTTCGCACGCCAACCGGACCATCATCGAGTATCCTCAAGCATCCCACACGCTCGAGTTCGAGCCGGACTCCACGAAGTACTTCCACGATCTCACGCAGTGGTGCCGAAGTATTGCGAACATCGATGCTGGCGAGCGGTAGCGCGACATGTTCGGCATGCGTCCTTCGTGGTTTCTTGGCGTATGCGAAATTCGTGGTCCACTTAATTCGCGTGGTGTCTCACAGTTGGTAACAAAACTGCTTTTCGCTTTGAACACTCCCCTGGGTGAAAGGAAACTTGACTGGTTTTGTCACGGGTTCTTAATCTTTTGTTAACCGTTCACGGGTGCCGCTACACAGCCTGGACACGGGATCCCGCATGGATGCCACGGGCTTGTCCCGTGGTCGTTCACGCTCGCCGCTACACACCGTGTATTGGCCAACGTTTAACGGATGTCAGAGCGGATCCCGGATCAAGCATGTCTATTCACGCTCTATTCACTCTCACTCGCCTCAAATACCGGCTTCTCACTGAAAGTGATTTCAGTGCAATAACTCAAGGACTCGGAGTGGCTATCGTTCGAGTCACAGAAAATGGAGATATTCTTGAGCCTGGGAGGATTGCCGCGGTAGGAGTTCCGGTAATCTTCTACGACGTTCCGTGAATGGCTCAGCCACTCACCCAGCTTTTCCTTCCCGGAGTTCAGGACGAGTACGCGGTTCACGGCGACGAAGGACGAGTCATCGTACCACTGCCCCACCCGGGCCTTGGCGTCGAAACCATAGGAGAGCACCCGGCGTCTGAATCCATGCCGTCCGAAGTTGAGTTGGACCTGAACCGCTTGATCGTCCCTGTTCGTCCCGATACGGCCTTTGGGATGGGTCTTCACCTTCCAGGAAAAGTTGATGAACGGGGTCTTGGCCAGGTCGACGTTGACGGAGCGATAGATCCCGTCCGATTCATTTCCTTGGGCGTGAAGACGCAATACCATGCCTTGGTCGTCGTCCTTCTCCACGGTAAACTCAGGTTGGCCTGCTCGCGGATTTCCCAGCACCTTCCACGCGTGGGGAATCGTGGTTTCGTTCGCGTTCGCACTTTCGAATCCGAACGTTACTTCTTCAGCGGGCACTGGATTCGAAATGGCGATTAGGAGAATGGACAAAACAATCCCGGCGAGCGGAAAACGGGGCGACAAGAGCTTTGCATGGCGGGCATGGTACATGAGATTCTCCCTAAAGTTTCGTTTGTTCCGGCCTGCGAGGGCTCCGGCCCAGTCGCAAAAGACCCCTAGATTTGGCTGCAGCGTTGTAGAGGTCTCGAGGCCGGGCCAGTAAATGATCTTGGCCTTCCGTAACGGCGGCCAAGCGTTCTTGTTCCACGAGACGTATTGCGTGGGGCTGTTAGTACCGCCTCGCGAGAGCGGTACGACGACTTTCCGAGGCCGTCGAAAGTGGCTTCGCGAGGGGCACGGAGATCCATCGTACTACAGAAAATCGGACACGTGTTTTTCGGTTGATGCTTATACCTTGAGGCGCTGAAGCTGCTCGAGAAGCCTGTTGCCGAGAATGCTTGCATTTTCTTCCGTCATCATGCTGAAGTGGTCGC
>JBNJEM010000273.1:0-9886 GCA_051745935.1 Planctomycetota bacterium | reverse complement strand
TTTGTTTGATTCATCTACTGCCGGTCACCGAAGCAGTAAAAACACCGGCGATTTTCATCCCGGTCCCACATGAAGTGACACATTGCCGCAGCGACACCGCCAATGTGACGTGCGCATTTGACCGACCGATCCAGTTGCGACCACCTGATCCAGTCGGCGGTAATGCTGATTTGCAGCACGATACCGGCAGGGGAAACTATCGGATCGCGAACAAGGGCGGACGGATTGTGGGCAGATATCCAGTGATTTTTCTCACCACAGCGGTGCTCGCGGGCGCTGCGCTCGGGTGGTGGGTGAAACGGAAATAGCAATGAGTGAATCCAATGGTTCGCGCTCCGCCCCGCCGGCGAGAGCCGCACATGATTTGGGCCAGCTATTGAACGGACTGTTCGACCTGGGCGAATTACAGGTTCAGTTGTTCAAGGTCGACGCGGAAAGAAGTGTCAGGTTCTTCGTCCTCTGCGTTGCCCTGTTCGGGATCGCCATGGGATTTGCCATCGCCACCGCGGTCATCGTACTGTTGACCTTGAGCGCTCTGCTGAGTGAGTGGACGGCTTTATCCGAGGGCGCGGCACTATTGATAAGTACGCTCGTCGGGCTGCTGCTCACCACCGGGACCGGGTACGCCGGCTGGCGCATCGGAAAGACTGTCGCCACGTCCTTTAGGCGGAGCAAAAATGAAATGGGAGCAAATTTGGCTTCGTTAAAAACGGCCGTGAGACAATCGGCGCGGGAATACCGAACCCGAGAACGAGTGTAGCGGCCATTGATGTATCCATGTAAACCGTACTGCAACGAGCACAAGAGAGCGAGAGCATGAGTGAACAATTGGGTGAACAGGCGGAACGAAATCGTTACCGTAAGATTGTGGCGGATCCAGAGCTAACGGCCTCGGAAGCGGCCTTGACCATTTTCAAGGAATACGCCCGAGAACGACCTGAAGTGGTGGCCTACTGGGCCTTCGGGCTCGGTTTTCTCCTGGGGTGGAAGCTGAAGATTTGGTAGCGGGTGGAACAGCGTTCTTATGTGGTCAAATCGACGCGCGGTGGTCCGTATACGCTGTCTGCTCGCGGTACACGCGTCGTGGCCCAGATGGAGGCCGTCTGAGTTGCCCTTGTCGTCGCCAGTTCTCGCCGCCGGTGGCAGCGAGAACTGGCGAGGCGCCTGCAAAACGCGCCCCTTTTTTCCGTTCCGTCCGGCCGCAGCCAGCCGGTTGCGTGTGTGACCGGCGATGCGGCTGGGTCATTTGTCATTGGTGCTCGTGCTCGTAATCGTACTCAGAATTCCGCTTCTATTTGCCTTCCTGACCAGACTTCCTTCCCTATGATGCAGTGTTGTCACTGAGGCGCATGAAAAAGCCCCCGGTCGGATAAGCCGGCCGGGGGTACTATAATCAGGGTTGCCCCAGTTCGCGATGCAATTGAATTAGCGGCGATTTGTCGCCCCCGTCCGCCGATCGCAGGGCCTCAAGGTACCGGCATCTGATCGGACTTGTGCCTGCAGAGATGTTCGCTTCTGGCCATTGAACGATCGGGTGCCCCCGTTGCATTAGCCATATGTTGGTGAGGAGTCTCGCCCAACGGCCGTTGCCGTTGTAGAACGGGTGGATGTAGACGGCGCGGTGATGCAGCCAAGCAGCAATCTCGTACACGTCGCCCCAGTTCTCCTGCCAGCACGCCAAATCCTTCGTGAGTCCCCAAAGATCTGCACTGACAGAATGCGCAGGGACTCCAATGTTTAAGTCGGTGCTGCGAATTCTGCCTGCATACCTCCAGACATCGCAAAACATCTCTTTGTGCAGCTTTAGGAACCAACCATAGTCATCAAAGGGCGCCGTTCTCTTCGTCGGCCGTGCGGAAAGGTATTTGGTGATCGCCTTTGCAATGTTCCAGATTTCCCACCTATTGAGCTCCTCCCTTGTTCTCAGCGGAGGGATCAAATCCGAGATATCGTCAATCGGTGTTTCGCCTGGAATGTCTGGCCCGAACGCCCCCATCATGAAGACCAGATCCTCCGGGAGGGGCCAGCCATAAGTTCACACGCCGTTTGCTCCTGGAGTTCGCCTAGCAGAGCCTCAGGGACGCCCTGCGCCTCAAGTGCGGCCGTTGCCTGCGCATGGCCGACCAGGCGGCGAGCTTTTTCCTGCGCCTGCCTCTTCCGATATTCATGGCTGGTTGATCGTGGGACGAACTCCCCTATTTTCACATCCAGTGCCTCGGCAACCCGCCTCACATTCGCAAAGGTTGCGGACTCATCGCCATGCAAAATACGCCAGACTGTTGCCCGTGACACACCGCTCATGCGAGCGAGCGCTTCATAGGAAACTCCGAGCTCCCGGCGGCGAATATCTAATTCCGCAAACATGTTCGCTCTCCCAAATTTGCGCCCCTGTCGGCACAGTAATCGTATCATATAAGAGCCAAATGTCAACGTTTTTGTTATGTTCTACGATACATATTCGGCAAAAATGTCTCATAAATGAATAGGCAATTCTGGGTAATTCGCAGGGCTCTCGGGATTGGGGTACTTATCAACCCAGGGCGTCGCTCGCGGCTGCACGCCGCTTCGCTGGGCCCTGGGCTGATTTGTTGTGCCCCTTCGGGGCGGCCGGCACCCGCGCAGCGCCGCCCTCGATCAAACGGAGGGCGAATTGGCAGCAAAGCGGGCCAGTTCAGAATTCAGAATTCATGCCAAACGGCCAATTGGGCTGCACGTCGCGATATTACAGAAGCAGAAGAAGATATCCGGCTCATTCGCTCACGCCAATTCTCGCGATCGAAGCGCCTTCCGGAACCACAAAGCAGAAGTGAAGCGGGACGGCCTTGGGGTCGGGGTCGATCTTCCCGAACCCCGAACTCACCGCCCGATCTTCGTCGCCTGGCCCCGCGTCGTCCACCGGGCGCAGGAATGCAAACTGCATGATCTTCGCCGGCTTGTCGTCGATCTTGCCGTCGCTGAAGGTCACCAGCACGGCTTTCAGGGGACCGCGCGCAAAGCCCATGGACTCGGGGTCGATCGAACCGTAGGTGGGATCGTAGACCTGGCCGTCGTCCAT
The DNA here is from genome assembly GCA_051745935.1 of Planctomycetota bacterium. Lineage (GTDB taxonomy): Bacteria > Planctomycetota > Planctomycetia > Pirellulales > Pirellulaceae > JBNJEM01. Next base: position 6,831 of record JBNJEM010000273.1, on the reverse strand, counting down.
CTTCAGGGCGATGTGCTCCGGTCGCACGGTTACCTTCGTCGCGCCCTTGCCGCTTTTGCGCTGAGGCCAGCTGTCATAGTCCATTTCGCACTGCACGACATAGAACGCCTTGCCTTCCGGGGCGGCCAGCTTCTCGGTTTTCGGCATGCCGAAAGATCCCGATCCGACGTTCAAGGAGATTTCCGCTTTCTGCTCCAGGTCGCCGAAGACCAGCTGTCCTACTCCAGCCGGTTCCGCTGATCCAGTCGCTGAGCGATCAGGCGGACTGTCCTGTGGGGGCTGCGACTGATCGGGCTCGAGGGACTTGGCCAAGGCCTCAATAACGTAGCGACGATCCGCTGCGCTGAGCCGCTCAAGAGGCACCTCGCGCCGCTCGCCGTCATCGGTCCGCTCCAACACAACCTGGATACCAATGAGTCGGGCACTGATCTTGAACTGCCCAGGCCCATTGGCCGAGCAGCAGAAACGGTTTTCCGCCGCAGCCTGCCGTTCCGCTGGTCCGGTGCGCGGCCGGGGGAAAACAAGCAAGTCTGTCGCTCGCCGTGGCCTACGGGAACTCCGGATCGAGAACCAGCTGCAACTCCCGCGGTTGGCGCGGACGATAGATGTTTGAGATTGCCGGCTGAGACACGTGAATCCACTTCCCGGGAAATCGCCCGCCCGCGTCCGCGATCCGTACCGCGGGCCAGGGTTCCCCCAGTAAGTGAATCACGAAAACCGCACGCCAACCCTCACGTGGTGAGCCAAAAAACGCCAGGTACGAGGAAAAGACAAAATGGCCACGTTGAAACGGAATGTCCCGCTGAGGGCGGCTGGCAGGATGGAGGCGGATAACAGGAGGACCGTTACCCGCTCGCTGCTTTGGTGGGGAGGGGTGCAAAGTTCCGGGGCGATGCGGTTGGATCCTGCTGCGCGAAGAACAGCTCGCGGGGCTGTTCACGATCGACATCGAATTCCACAGTGAGATGAGCAATCACCTGAACGTGGTACTTCGCCCCTGCCCTCGGGCGGCCAAGCGATTGTGCGCGACGGAGGTGGCTCGGCGGTGGCTGACCATCACCAAGCTGGCCAAGTGCATGTCGGACGAGCTGCCGGTGCCGGATGAAGCGCGGGTCCAGGAATTGGCCAAGGACAAAAAACGGATCAAACAGCCGCGGAAGCAGCTGAGCAGTGTTTCTTGGTTCATGGCGATACTGTCCGAGAATATTGCCCGTCGCGCGAATCGCGAGGATGGTTGCCGCGGTCGCTTCTGGGAGACTCGATTCCGGTGCCGTGAGTGTGCCGGCGATTGCCCCGAGGGATTGAATCAACTGTTGTCGCTTGATCGGCATAGCTTCGGATCCAATTGGTAGTCCGGTTCGCTGGAAAACTGCGGAATAGTCCCGCCGGAGGCGACGGCACCGCCTCAACGCATCCGGGCTCGGACAGATTTCCCGCACGCTTGCAGAACGAAGACACGAGCTCTCGAGTAACCTCGAGCGCTGTCAATGCTCGCTTACGCGCGCTAGGAATCCAGGGACATCGGCAGAATCCCCATGTCGGACGCCCGACGGCCGGTCCGTGACGTATCCGCCAGCGGGTGCGTCGCCGTGTTCTCCGGTTGCAACGTCAGTTCGGCCATCCACCCGTCCGCTCGATCCCGCGCGTTCGTCCGCTGCCCCTCCGCCTGGATCCGCTGAAAAGTGGCCGAGTGCGCTGCGCCCCGCAGTGTGCTTTGAAAGCACTATTCGAAGGAGCAGTGCCCCCTTAGGCGGGACGTTCTTTATGGTGCCAGTCGCAACCGTAGTTCCCTGTCTTGTAGGCCTCGATTTTGCCTTCCGCGGCAAACGGTTTGCTCTGGGCGAGCTGTTCGCCGACCTCTTGTTCAGTCATGGGCTTGAAGTTACGGGCGATCGCGAGATCCTGCCGAAGGTTTTCGCGGGATTGGATGCCGCAGACGAGCGCACTGATCGGCAGCGAGAGAGAGTAGCGTCGGGCCGTCTCGGCCGAGACGCCGAGGTCGCGGACGATCCGCCCGTCCTGAGCAGCGAGAGCCTTCATTCCAATCGCCCCAATATTCCGCTCCTTACACTGCGGCAGGATGCTGTCCTGGAAGCTGCGGAAGTGAGCGTCCAAAACGTTCAGGGGCATTTGGACCGCGTCCCACTCAAAATCGCGATCCAGGAAGTTTTGGTGAAATTTCGGGTTCTGATGGCCAGTGAATCCGATGAAACGGACCTTGCCTTTTTCGCGAGCTTCCAAGGCTGCTTTCATTGCCCCGTCGTCGGCGAAGACGAGCTCGGCATCGTCGGGATACTTCGTCCCGTGGAACTGCCATAGGTCGAGGTGGTCGGTCTGAAGTCGGCGGAGGCTGTCTTCGAGTTGCTTCTTGGCGCTCTTATAATCACGCCCGCAGACCTTCGTCATGAGGAAGACCTTGTCGCGCCGTCCGCCGGTCGCGAGCGCCTTGCCCATGATCTCTTCGCTGTAGCCGTCATGGTAGTCCCAGCAGTTATCGAAGAAAGTCATCCCTTCGTCAATTGCTTCGTGCATGATGGAAATCGACAGTTCGTCGTCCTTCGGCACACCGATGTCCCAGCCGCCCAGGGCTATGATCGAGACTCGCTCACCCGTCTTGCCTAAAGGGCGTGTCGGAAGTCCCGCGGGGTCGTCCTGCTGGGCGGCAAGAACGGTCGATCCCAACTGGGCGGCGGCAAGGCTCGCGGCGGCAGCCTGAATGAACTCGCGGCGTGTGGTCTGGCGCATGGGGGAAACTCCTCACAGTTCGGATTGCTACGGGCGAACAGACTCTCCGTCCATCGTCCCGGCAGGTTCATCCCACGTCAAGTCCCGGACCGATTTGAACTCGCCCTTCCCTGCGCGGGAACAAACCGGTACGCACGACTCGAATGCATCAGGATGTCGCAGAACTCGGACTAGATTCTCCTCGCTTTTTGCGGGGTTATGAGCGCCGTGCCGCGGTAGGCTTCCGGTATGTCGCGACCTCCGGGGAGACAGGCCGGCGAAGCGGGAAAAGTCGAAAGACGGGCAACAAGCTGGCCGTCCACGAACAGGGGAGGGAATCGCTGAGAGACCGTTCGGGTAAGAGGAAAGAGACAAGGCACGGACAGACCAACGCTCCCCCGGGATGCTCGCCTTACGAATTCGAAAGGCAATGTGCGTTCGCAATCGGCGTGATTAACTCGACAGGAAATCGCTCTCGCAGGGACGGTAATTGCGAGACCAAAACAGACATTGTCAGACATTGTGACATTTCGAAAAAAAAATGTCCCGCACCGGTAATTAACCAGCGATTTGTCCACAAAAACTGTTGTACGCAAGCTGAAAGCGGCAGAAGCCGCAACACCGGGTGCAGGCTGACTCCCGCCCCTCGCTCAGCGCAGGAGATTGGCGACATCGTGCTGGTCAACTCCGACCCCCGCGACGCGCTCAATGTGGTCGCCCTCTCGCGGAGCACCTATCGCAAGATGGTGCAAAACCTCTGGTGGGCCAGCGGCTACAACATCGTGGCGATTCCCTTGGCCGCCGGCGTGGCCGCGCCCTTGGGTGTCATCCTGCCACCGGCCGTGGGGGCGCTCGTGATGTCGGTCTCCACGGTCATCGTCGCCATCAACTCGCGGCTGCTGAAGATGCCGATCGCGGATTCGAATGAAGAGCCATCGGGCGTGGATGGCGAGACGGGGATATCGTGAGGGGCCACGACGAGCAATACACAGAGGGCGGCGCTGGACGCGTTGGTGATTCAGGAGGGGATGACGGTGGGCGCGTTTGTTCGGGAGAACGAGGTGCCGGAGGCGGTGGTGCGTCGGGCGCTTGGGGTGACGGATGCGAGCGAGTCGGAGACACGGCTGGGCGAGTTGGGTTTGGCGGAGGCCGAGATTCGGCGGCAAGTCGAGAGCGCGTGGGCGATTTATGTCGAGCACGGTTCGAAGAACTGGGTGAAGATTCGCTTGAAGTTCGCGCTTTGGTTCGTGGAGTTCGCGCCGGGGATTTCGGATCGCAAGGCGTTACTGACGGGGCAGCGCGACGGCACGCGCTGGGTGCCCGCCGAAGTGGATGTTTCGATTCGACCTGGATGGAGACACCTTTGAGATTCACGACACACCGAAGGAGGAGTGAGCCGAGACTTACTCGTCGGCTCGAGAGGTCTTGATGTCCAAGGCCTCGACGAGGAAGGCCCACTGGTCGGCGATTTCCTCGATGATCATTTCTGTCGGTTTCCCTGAGCCGTGGCCCGCGCGGGTCTCAATGCGGATGAGCACCGGAGCGTCGCCGGCGTGGGCCTCCTGCAGTCGTGCGGCGAACTTGAGCCACTTGAGATCGTCGTCCAAAACGCGACGGCTTTCGATTTCCATCACCTTCCACGTTCGCCAGTCGCTGCCGCCGTCTTGGATGCCGTAGGCGATGTAGCGGCCGTCGTCGCTGAAGGACATGCCGGCAAGGGCGACGGTCCCGTCTTCGGACCAGGTGGTGGGGTCGAGGAGGACTTCCGGCTCATCGTCGAGCGAGTTCATCACCATGAGCACCGATTGGTTCTGGAGGCCCGAGTTGTAGCGGTAGTAGTAGCGTCCGCCTTCTTTGAAGATGGTCCTGAACTTCTCGAAGTCCCACAGTTCCGTGAGCCGTTTCTCGAGGGCTTGGCGCTCGGGGATCTGTTTGAGGAAGGCGAAGGTGACGCGGTTTTGTGCTTTCACCCAATCCTCGACCTTTTTCGACTCGCGGACGTCATGCTCGAGCCAGCGGTAGGGATCGGTGACCTTGGTGCCATGGTAGTCGTCGACGTGGTTCACTTTCGGGCTCTTGGGGTAAGCGGGGGAGTCGTCGGCTCTGACCGCCGCGGGAGTCACGAGCAGAGCGGCAGCTATGGAGAAGGCGCAAAAACGGTTCATCGGGAATTCACCTGCCATTGTTGGGAACGATTGTCACTTCGGCAGCCGGTTGGTGTTTCGCCCGGTCGCCTAACTGGCGGCGGATCCGGTCGCCCAGGGCGTTAAGCCGCGCCACGACCGCCGGATTCTCGGCGGCCACGTTGTTCTTCTCCGCCGGATCGTCGCGCAAGTGGTAAAGTTCCGCCGGATGAACCTTCCGAACGCTGCCGTCGGGCGCGTACTCCTTACGCTTTACCCAGAGTTTCCAGTCGCCTGCGCGCACGGCGATCAACTGCTCGTTGCGATAGTAATAGAAAGCCTCGTAGGGTGTCTTTGCCTCATCAGGTTGCGTCAACAGCGGCCACATGTCGTGGCCGTCGATCGGCTGCTCGGGCAATTCCGCGCCGATGAGCGCGGCCATCGTCGGCAGCAAATCCATGATGGTCGCCACCTCGCGGCACACTTTGCCCGCCGGCAACTTGCCGGGCCAGCGTACCACGCACGGCACGCGGAGGCCGCCTTCGTGCCAAGTGGCCTTTCGTCCGGAAAAGGGCCCGGCCGACCCACCGGGGAATTCGGGCCGCTGGTAGATGGCCGCGGGACCGTTGTCCGAGGTGAAAACCACGAGCGTCCGGTCGTCGAGATCCAATTCCTTGAGCACACTCAGAATCTCGCCGACCGAGCCGTCAAGCTCCGCCACGATGTCGCCGTAGGGTCCTCGCTTCGAGACGCCGGCCCACGGCTCCGGCACCTTGATCTCCAGGTGCGGCATGGGCTGCGGCAGGTAGAGGAAGAACGGTTCTTCTCGGTGTCGGCGGATGAAGTCGATCGCCGCATCGGTAAAGAGGCGCGTCATCGTCGAGAAGTCGTCCAGCCCGCGCAGCTGGCCGAACTCCTTGCCGTCGCGCAGCAGCGGGACAAAATCGGGCCAGCCAGCGCCGAATCCCCCGGCCCAAGGCGCGCCGCGATACATGTCGTGGCTGTAGGGGATCACCAGCGACTCGTCGAAGCCGTGGCGCGGCGGCAGGAACACGTCGCGATGGCCGACGTGCCACTTCCCCAGGCATGCTGTCGCGTAGCCGCGGCTCTTGAATACCTCGGCGATCGTCGTTTCGTCGGGATTGAGCCCCTTGTTTTCGTGCGGATGCAGCACGCGGGGCAGATCGACCCGCAAGGGATAGCAGCCCGTCAGCAGCGAAACGCGCGATGGGGAGCAGAACGGTGCGGTGACGTAGAAGTCGGTGAAGCGGACCCCCTCGGCGGCCATGCGGTCGACGTGCGGGGTCGGGATGTCGTCGGCGCCGTAGCAGCCGAGGTCGCCGTAGCCCAGGTCATCGACGAAGATGACCACTACATTCGGCAGCGGTTCCTCGGCCAGCCCGAGAGAAACCGGCGCCAGTGCGAACACGAGCGCCGCCGAAAGAACGGTGGCTAGGCGATTCACGCGGCGAAATGAAGTCATCGTACGAATTCTCCATCGGATAGGGGGAGGGGGTTTGCGCGAACTCTGACGCGAACTCTAGACGGTCTACTTCAGCCCGGGATCGACGACATCCAGCGGCGTCGGTTTCTTGTCTTTCCAGCCGCTTGGCGGCGTTTTGGGTACGAGCCGCTGCGGCGGAATGCGATAGACGGTTTGCAGGTTCTTCCAGTTGTTCTCGACGGTGACGATGATTTCGCCGTTCTCGCGGGCGAAAGCGTTGATGGCCCAGGCGATGTCCAGCCAGCTCGTTTCGCCCCAGAGTCTAGGTCCCGGGAACATCGCGCCCAGACAGTCGCCCGTCCGCGTGTTGTAAACCAGGATCGACGCCTCCTGGGGGACGGCCCGTCCCAGCCCGGCGAACGCCAGGTCGCCCACCATGGCCACCGACTGGATTTGGTGGTACTTCCGGTCGGGATTGATGGGCAGTTCAATGACGCTGACCAGTTCGCGGCGCTCCATGTCGGTGAAGTGGTCGTAACG
>JBNJEM010000272.1:0-9886 GCA_051745935.1 Planctomycetota bacterium | reverse complement strand
TGTTTGAAGATCTCACATTTCGTGAGATCCGCGGACACCAGATCAAGTACGATTTCGTACTTGAAAAGACGGGCCTGGAGACCCGTCCTACATATACTGGACTTGGAAGTCCACGGCGCGTGTCGGCGGGCTGGGCGGGTTCTTTTACTCGAGTACATCAGCCCCTCATTTGCTCCAATGCTGCACGGCGGCGACCGCCGAGCCGCCATTAGGCCGCGGTTGGATGCTTTCTTCTAACCCATTGCCCCAACCGGTTACTGAAATGGGTCACGACTGCCATCATGATTTCCCTGTCCTCGTCATCGAAGACCCACTGGCGCCGCGTGGCGAACAGAGCCAGTGTCAAGACCGCCGCCAGAGCTGGCCAGGGCCCCAAGATCAACACCGCCGGCAAGCCACAGCAGAACATAAGGTGACGATCGATGGTCAAACCATGACGCTTGGAGAAGTAAAGCACCAGGACCAGCGCCGTGACATTCCCGGCCGTGGTGGCCACAACCGCGCCAATCAATCCGAACCGCGGCAGCAAGACAAGGTTCAGAATCAGGTTCAGCGCCAGCCCCATGAAAAACGCCACGGCCCCCAACCGCGCCTTTTCGGCACAGAACAAGTAGTTCTGCCCAAGAGCGATCAAACTAAACCAAATACAATATGTTACCGTCCAGGGTAAAACGTCCAATCCCTGATCATACTTTCCACGCAACACCCACGCGAACAGGAGAGGCGCGGCCAGAAGGATCAAGAGGCCGCAGGCCGTCAACATCAGGCTCCCCAGCTTTAGCGCCAATGCCTGACGCCGCCGTACCGCTGGCCACCGATTCGCTTCCCAATCGTGGGACAAATAGGGAAGTATCACCCCGGCGACCATGGCCGTGATGGCGATTAACACACAGGGGACAACGCGACTGGCATGGTACTGCCCCACCAGTGACTCGGCGCTGATCACGGTATCGCTGGAGAAATGCACGATCATGAATCGGTCCGCCGCTTCAAACAAATTGGATAGAAGGTTGGTTAACCACATCCAAGCGGCGAACGGCACCAGCTTTAGCCACAAGCTTCGTTGCGAAAGTGTTCCACAATCGCCGCTGGCTTCTCGCTGGATACTTCGCAATGGTTTCATGGCCACGAGAACCGCCACCAACGAAGCCACGCCAAACGCAATGATCACCGCCTTCTCTCGCAGCGCCGTGCAGCTTAGCAACCCGATGCCGACCGTCGCGAACAACACGCTGGACGCGAACTGCATCACCGAAACAGCACGTACTTTCCGCATCGCGGTCAAAAGCTCGGTCACGAAATTCGACGCAATCACGGCAACCAGGGCTATTGCCAAGATCCGCATCGTGAATACCAGGTCCGCGTCTCCCAGAATCAGCCACGCCCAAAACGGTGCCCACCACAGCAGCACCCCAACGGTCAAGGTTACGCAAACCGAACTGACGATAACCGTCCTCCGCAAGAACGTTCCCAACTGTGAACGCCCGCGATAGTGTTCAACGTAGCGCCCAAACGAACCAGGGAGACCGAACACGGCCAGCGGAGCGGCCAGCACGAGAAAGCTAAACGCCAGCGACCACCGCCCCAACTCATCATCCTGCAACACACTGCAAAACAGGATGCCGCGGACAAAACCGACCAGTCGTTGCGCCACGGTCAGAACCAGCATGAAGGCCAGTCCGGAAGCCAATGAATCCGTTGCCGCTCGCGCCGACGACGACTCGCCAACCATCGGCTTCTCCCCCCGTGGGGCAAGGTTCTCCGATGGCACGGGTATCGGGCAAACTGCATCCTCCCGCCGGTCGGGCTCGATGCACGAGATGCCTTCCGCGGCCGGCCCGGCACCTCCCCGTTCATCGTTACTCCCCCTCATCGACACCCCATTTCGTTGTCTGCCCTCCACCTGACGTGACTTTGGCAAGGTCGGATCGAGCGGAACCAACAGGCTCGGTTGACAACTCGCCTTCGCCCATGCCTCCCATCCCCGCATCCGCCACCTGATAGGCGTGGCGTGGGGCCCTCCTGGTTTTCCGCGGGTCGATGGCGAGGCAGTTCTTCCATCGAATCCATTCGGAATCCGCATGGAACCGCTGGATGTGAAAAGGATCATCGCCCGGAAAGTTGTAACCACCATACGCGGAACACACGCCCCAGTATCCTGCTTCCCGAGCCATCCGAAACGCCTTGACACTCAAGTTCGCATGCAATCCAAATGGAAAAGCAAAATAGCGGATGGGACGATGAACAAGCCTGGCCAGGTCTTGACCCGCTCTCACCACCTCGTCGTACAGTTCCTCTTCGTCATCAATCCGCCCCAAGTCGGCGTGCGTCCGTGTATGCAGCCCAATCTCCACCCCTTTCTCCGCCAGTTCCACCAACTCGTCCACTTTGTTCACCGGGTGCGGTTGACCGGCCGCTCCGTCGTGTGCGAATGGTTCCCCATGCTGGATATGTTGCACGGCGACGAAGTACGTGAACGGCACGCGCCGCCGAAGCAGGAGCGGGAGGGCAAACGCATTGTTGTCCGCATAGCCGTCATCAAACGTAATGCTGACCAGCGGCCTTCGGTTGCAACCACTGGCCATACATGCCTGGGCGTCCCGCAGCGAGACGAGAGTAAAATGGCGCTGCAGCCAGGTGATCTGGCGCGCGAAACGGCGGGTGGATATACTCCACGCATTCAAATGCTTATCGGCCACGCGATGATAGAAGAGAACAATGACGGGCATGTTAGCCGCCGCTCGGCGACGCGCGTTACACCACTGTCGAACGGGACACATCCCATAATAGTAGGGGTACAACAACAGGTTGGTGACGCGTCTGTTCATGGCAACCCCACCTCGTCGACTCGAGTAACCGGCCGACCAAAATTCACGAGCCGGTGCTTCGCCTTTGCACGGCCATCCCTTCGCCTACCGTGGGATTTCATGGCCTGAATTCCTGGCAACCTCGTGCAGGCCAGTCATGTCCATCCCCGTCCGAATCCAATGCTTCATGCTGCCACCAGCCAGCCACAGCCGGTGTCGCAGCCGCGGAAGACGGCGCTGCGGAACCACTCGCACGTCATGACATTTTCGTTCTTGAACCGCCCAGCCGAACTTGTATGCCTCATTTCCCCGCAAGAAATCAAACACCGACCTTTGCTGTCGGATGGACCGCTTCAAGACGGCTACTTGAACAATCTGTCCCGGACCATATTTCCGTTTGTCCCGGCTTATGCCTCCCAGGTAGTCGTAGGTGACGTTTCCACCCGTGAATTGGTACTCGGCAGCCCAGGGGATTCCGTCCATCTCGATCCAATGCAATTCCAGCGTCCGCTGCTCCAGCATGCATTTGGCCGCGTCCCATAAGAAACCCGAAAAAGCCGGATCGGAAAAACAACCTTGATGCCCGACGCTCTCCTGCCGTTCCTGGTGTAATGCTTCCAAGATATTCAGGCCGTACTCGACCTCCTCGAGCGTCCTGGCCGTGCGGAACGTCATCGCCCCGCTCTCCAGCCATTTGCGGTCGATTCGTCGCACTTGTTTGCGGCGTGACTTGCCGAGCCCCGCCACGTACTCATCCCAGCTTTCCGGAAGCATGATCCGCCAACAACTCATCGCGTCGCGCCGATGCACGACGGTTCCGGCCGTCTCGAGGTCCGCCGCCAGGTACGCCATGCCGGAATCCTCGGCATCAACGCTGACCAAATCGAGCAGATCCCAGCAGTTTTCGGGCCCATGATGACCGTCAGCCGCCGCGACCAACCATTGAGCCAGCGCGCGGGCCACGTCCCGTTCATGCTCGGCGGTCGCAAGAATCCCCAAATACTCCGAGCAGACTTTGCCTGCCCCCAAGGGACGCACGACCCGTCCGTGATAAACGGATCGATCGCGAAACCACGGCGCGATCCCGACGATTTCACCGGCCTCGTCGGTAACCTGCAACACAAACAGCTCCCCATCCGATTCAGTGGTCCCACGAAAATGTTCCCACCACTTATGCAGCCATGCAGTCCCCCGAAATGGAATAGTGTGAGCCATGCAATCCCATGCGGATGCGATCTTCCGGCATGAATCCAGATCGTGCAGTCGCGTCACTTGCATGTTTCGGTTCCAATCTCGCCGTGCGCCGAATGCGATCGTCTCACACCGCCGATCACGCTATACCGGGCGCGGATGACTTTCGCCGCCGCGAGTCCGACCAACGGGAGGACGGCTTGCGTCGGGCGGCTTTCCACCCGGACGAATCCGACCGCCTGAACTATACCGGGCGCGGATGACTTTCTCCGCCGCGAGTCCGACCAACGGGAGGACGGCCTGCGTCGGGCGGCTTTCCACCCGGACGAATCCCACCGCCTGAACTATACCGGGCGCGGATGACTTTCTCCGCCGCGAGTCCGACCAACGGGAGGACGGCCTGCGTCGGGCGGCTTTCCACCCGGACGAATCCCACCGCCTGAAATACATGCTGCCAACCCATTCGAATGTGCCAAAGGCATTCGGCACCTCCGTTCCAGCGTGGGGAAACGCGGACCATGCCGCATCGCAAGCGCAGCTGACACAACCGTCAAAACCAGATTCCACCGGCGCCGTCAATCAAAGTTCTCGGTTGCAAGGTCGCGATACGGATACCTTCGTCGGAATCATCAGCCGAGCGCGAAGTCTTTCCAACGCACAAGCCGCTTAAGTGTCGGTCACGTGCGGGAAAATGCAAACTCCACCATGATCCGCCACGTATCCGCGAACGCGTGGTGGAAGTGAAGCCCGGGCGGACGTTCGATGCGCGAAAGCCCTTTTAGAGCCCGTCACACAACATGCTCCCCGCTTCTCACAGCTGCTGGTGGCCACATCATAAGCTATGATTTTCCGGGACGAGCTCCGCGCCGAGCCTGTACGGAAAACACCAATTATACCGGGGGTGCGGATGGCTTTCTCCGCCGCGAGTCCGACCAACGGAAGGACGGATTGCGTCGGGCAGCGTTCCACCCGGAAAAATCAAACCGTCTGAAATACAGTGCCATTTCGCCTCGTCACCAGGAGGCTGGACCCTAACGTTGCAAAAAGTATATGTAGGACGGGTCTCCAGGCCCGTCTTTTCAAGTAGGAAATCGTACTTGATCTGGTGTCCGCAGATCTCACGAAATGTGAGATCTTCAAACAACCGCAAAAAGACATTTATGCGCTGTAAAAGACGGGCCTGGAGACCCGTCCTACGCCGTCTTTATGCAACAATAGGCTGGACAATCCCGTCCCACCATGACAAGAACACCGGATACTTCAGCCATGGGCTCACCGAATTCATCCGCGGGAACACATATGCCAAACACGAACGAAACCGATCACAATGTCGGCCAGATCTTGCGTCATTTTCGAAAACACTCGCTATACTGGATCCTGCCAACCCTGGTCTGCGGCGCGTTGACCTCGGCGTATGCCTTGGTCCATCAGCCGCAATGGGTGGCACGTCAGGCGCTGACTGTTCGCGAGAATTATGATGAAAATACGCCGTGGTCCGGACAGTTCAATGAGGCTGAGCGGCAGAAGCATGCGCAAGAAACATTCCTTGAACTGGCGCGGAGCCCCGCGGTGGTGGCGGGAGCATTGGAGCAAGTGGGGCCCCCGGCGTCATGCCAAAATCCGCGAGAATGGCCGACCGGTGAAGACGTGGCCGCGGCCCGTGAAAGAATCGAAATCGTCGCCCCCAACGGCTTGGAATTCGGCACCACGCCCATGTTTTACCTGAACGTGGGGGCCCCGAACCGACAACGAGCCATCAAGCTGACAACAGCCATACGCGATGAATCGGAAACGCGATTCAAGCAACTGCGCGATCAACAAACACAAGCCGAAATCGCTGAACTGACCAACACCGTTCAACTCGCGGCGGCCGCCCTGCGCGAGGAAACCGCGAAGTTACAGAAGATCGAGACCAGAGCGGGTCCGGACCTATCCGAACTGCGAATGTTGAGCGACTCGTTTTCCGGCAACAGTGATTTGCAGACGACGTTAGCGGAGGTGCGACAGGAACTGCGCCAGGTCGAGAATCTCTCTTCCGCCAACACGCAACTCCTGGAATTATTGACAGCCGCCCAGGAAGATCCGGCCCAACTCGTGGCAACGCCGAACACGCTGCTTGAATCACAGCCCGCTCTGCGAAGCTTGAAAGAAGGGCTGATCGAGGCCCAGCTGAACACCTCCCAACTGCTGGGCACCATGTCCGATAGCCATCCGCGAGTGAAGGCGGCTCAAGTGGCGCAATCCGAAATCCGGGGTCACCTGCACGGCGAGTTGGAAGTGGCCGTGCGGGGGCTGCGTGCTGAACAGTCACTCCACGAATCACAAATGAAACGGCTTAAGAAACAGGTGAAACGCCTGCAGCATCGGCTGCGGAAACTGGCGGGCATCCGGGCTACCTACAGCAACCAGTTGGCCGAAGTCCAACAGCAAACAGACCGCTTGGCGAGGGCCCGCCGGGACCTCAGTGCGGCGCGAGCTGATTTGGCAGCCCGGAACGTGGTGGGCTTGGTAACTCGCGTCGACGTTCCAAGAACAGGACCCTATCCGGAGGGCCCGGGCCGGAGCGTCATCGCGGCGAGCGGCGGGGTGGGAGGATTCCTCCTTGGGCTGGGAATGCTCGTTCTCACCATCCCCGCGCCAGCGGTCCCAGCGGCTTCGTCGCCATTGTCCCCCACCGCTTCGCTTCAGCCAACAAGCTCCTCGCCGGTTGAAGCGGACCCCAGCGCCGAGGCCAGCGCCGAGCCCGGAGCGGAACGGCCAGCTCCTAGCCCCGCTGCCCAGCCAGCGGCCGCAGCCACCGCCTCCAACGCTCCAGCCACTCCAAGACCAACCTCCGTGTACAGCCCTCCCTCCGCGTCCCGGCATATGACACTCAAGGAAGCGCTGGTTCGGTGCAACACGGGCACACAGTCGTGGACATGAGTCGTGGACATGAGATGAGTTATCATGATGCTGCATAAGCCACCCCAACATGCCAGGGTACAGCTGTTCGGAATCCAAATCGACGCCGTATCGATGCAAACAGCCGTACACCGGCTTTACGGCTGGATGGCGCAAGCCACCGGAAACTGCAAATACGTTGTCACACCGAACGTCGATCACGTCGTGCGGCTGCGGGAGCATCAGCCCTTTCGCGTGGCTTATCGGGAAGCCTCCCTCGTCGTGGCCGACGGTCTGCCGCTGGTACTCGCGTCGCGATGGCTCGGCAAGCCGATCCCGGAACGGGTGGCGGGATCGGATCTCATCCCGAAACTGTTCGCGGCGGCCGCCCAGCACGGCCCCCTCAAGGTGTTCCTGTTGGGCGCCGCCCCCGGTGTGGCTCGGCAAGCGGCTGAGCGGATTGAGTCAACCTGGTCCGCCGTCCACGTGACCGGGGTCCACAGCCCACCACTTGGGTTTGAAAACCAGGAACGTCTGAACCAGTCGATCCTCGAGCACATTCAGCGGGCGAAGCCGGATCTGTTGGTCGTGGGGCTGGGAGCCCCCAAACAAGAACTCTGGGTACACGCCCACCGGCACCAGATCGACGCCAGCGTCGCCGTGTGCGCGGGGGCGACGATCGATTTCCTGGCCGGGGAAAAACGACGAGCCCCTCCGTGGGTTCGAAACGCCGGACTTGAATGGTGCCACCGCCTGATGTCCGAACCTTGCCGCCTGGCTCGCCGGTACGCGGGCAACGCGTGGATCTTTCCGCGATTGCTCTGGCAGGAATGGCGCCACTCATGACGGACAATCAGACCGTCTGGTTTTGGTCTGGTTTTGGCCCTCCCTCGGGATTTCTCTGGCCCCCCTCTCGCTTTGACGATGAATTCCGCATAGTCTGTCGCTAGATTGCAGCCGAAGAGACATGGCGGAAACGCCGCGACTGTTTCTTGTACTTTGAACCAATCACGAATGGTAACCGTTCACGGGCAAAAGAGTGATATCCGCGGACGTTCGCACGTCCGTTGCACATATGAGGAAAGGTTTTTCCAGGTGCAAATGCCACGGGCTTGTCCCGTGGTCCGTTACGTTCCACGCTACCGACGGCCAGCAGTGGTGTGTCTGGCCGGTTTGTAGCGGCGAGCGTGAACCACCACGGGACAAGCCCGTGGCATCCATGCGGGCCTTGCGTATCCAGGCCGTCTAGCGGCACCCATGAACGGCTACCACGAATGACACGAATTGTGATCAAGCTGTAGGACCAAACGCCTTGATGGCACCCAACGCGATTGTACTGGTGACGGACCGGCTCGGCGCCGGATATTTGGGACCCTATGGAAATACGTGGATTGAGACCCCTGCCTGGAATCGGCTTGCCGCCGAGGCGACTTTGTTCGAAACGGCATTGGTTGACACGCCTTCCCTCGCCCGGATTTACGATTCCTATTGGCAGGGTCGCCACGCGCTTTCCCTGCCTTCGCAACCGAGTCCGCCTGCCCTGGCTGAATTATTGGGGGAGAAACCGGTCCAGTCGTGGTTGATTACGGATGAACGTCTGGTGGCGGAACACCCGGCGGCGGCCGCGTTTGATGAGCGTGTCGTCTTGCCACCAGGCGAGGAGAGGATGACCGGAACATTAGAGGGTACTCAGTTGGCGCGCCTGTTCGCCACCATCATTGACGTGGTACGGCAACAGGCCACCCCGCCCTTTTTGATTTGGGTGCACGCCCAGGCCATGCAGGGTCCCTGGGACGCCCCCTACTACCTGCGGAGCCAGTTTGTTGAGCCGGGGGATCCGGCGCCGCCCGACTTCACACACCCACCCGAAGTTCACTTGAAAGCGGACTGCGATCCTGATTTCCTGTTGGGAATTCAGCACGCTTACGGGGGACAAGTCGCGTTGTTCGATTCGTGCCTTGACATCCTCCTCGACGCGCTCGGCTCCAGTTCACTCAGCGACACGACCGCTCTGTTGGCAACGGCAGCCAGAGGCCATCCAATTGGAGAACATCGCTATGTCGGGCGCGGCGAACTCCCGTTGTACGGGGAACTGCTGCAAGTCCCTTGGATTCTCCGCTGGCCCCAACTCGCGGGCGCGACATGGCGAGTCCACCAGATGGTACAACCACCAGATCTGTATACCACGTTACTGAAGTGGTTTGGCATGCCTTCACCAGCAGCCGCCTGGGGCCGCGCACTACGTCCTGAAGACATCAAATTCTCCGCCACGCCGGATCAACTCATCGCGTGCGCTCGGCATGATGAACAAGTCGCCATTCGAGTGCCCGGCTGGTTCATGCGTCGCGTCGGTGAACAAGAGGTCGAACTCTTCGTGAAACCAGATGATCGCTGGGAATGCAACGAAATCTCGGATCGGTGTGTCCAGGTGGTTGAAACCATCACGCGCACACTGAACCAGTTCCAAGCCGCCGTGCACGCCAATCAGCGCGATCAGATCCCCTCGCTTGACCATAAGCTCTGGCAGACATTCTTCTGAATCCGGGCACGCCCTGGAAGAATTGGCCTGCCACGGCGTTTCGCGCCCGGCTATCCGGGGACGGCGGATTAGGGATTCAGCTCATCCAGGAACTTCTGGGAGCGGCAACACGTTTTTTTACGGGCTGTAAAACGCGATTTTTCCTGTCGCGGAATCTTCCTGTCGAACCGACCGCCGAAAACGTCCAGAATTTCCAGAAACTGAGTGCCGCCAGTCTATTCCGCCAGCTTCACTGGGCCCATATCGCCCGTCATCAGCTTACACGTCGCACGGTAAGGAACGACAGGAAGATTCCACGACAGGAAGATTATTGGTAACCGTTCACGAGCAAAAGACTAATGTCCGCGGACGTTCGCACGTCCGTTGCACGTATTGAGGAAAGGCTTTTCCAGGTGCAAATGCCACGGGCTTGTCCCGTGGTCCGTTACGTTCCACGCTACCGACGGGCAGGCGTGGTGTGTCTGGCCGG
>JBNJEM010000271.1:0-9923 GCA_051745935.1 Planctomycetota bacterium | reverse complement strand
CGCGATGGCGGGTTGGACGACGCGAGCTAGCTCACGAGTCTGATTCACCCACGAGGTGAACTCGTGGGGGTCTAGGAGGGATTGGCGCAGGGGGGGAGCTGACCATCTGATTCACCCACGAGCAAGCTCGTGGGGGTCCCGGAAAGCGATGGGCGCGGGAGAGGAGGGTACGGGCTGTACAAGATCTGACGCAGCGGGATCATGATGGTGCCCGCGGGTGGATCTTCAACGCTTGCATCCAGGACGCGCTACAAACACGGGACAACCTAGTTATTCTGTTTTGTGCAATTTCCGGCTTTGTCATCAGCCCAGCGAAGCCCTCCTTAGCCTTTTCCGCAGCCTTTTCCGCGGGCGGCCCGTATGACGCGGACGTGGCGCACCCACAACGGAGTCCCGTGAAACCTCGTGTGCCGTGTGTTCTGTCGCGGGGACCGACAAACTGTCAGAGGAGGTTGCGAGTCAGGAGGCACACGAGGCCATATCTCGACGGTCACCTCGTCGCCCATCAGGCCGCTCCGCCATCAATCCTCGTTTGACCGCGACGGATATCAGGGCCGTTCTGTTGCCCGGCACGGAAGTTGCAACACTCCCTATCAATGCGTAAATGTACGTGCAACATATAAATCCGTGAGCCTTGATCTGAAACGGAACGCGTCGCGACAGGGAACACTCGCCGCGTGGCGCGTAAGCCGCTGTCGCGCGGCTCTGATCAGCGCTCGCAAAAAACGGAATCGAATTCGCGCGGTTTATTCGCCCCTGGCGTAAGGGAACCGCGCGAATGAAGGGCAAACGGGACCTGGAATGCGGTCACGGTTTTTTTATACGTCAGGCGGTGGATTTTTCCAGGTGGAAAGCTGCCCGACACAAGCCGTCCTCCCGTTGGTCGGACTCGCGGCGGACAAAGTCATCCGCGACCGGTATAAAGGCTTTACGCGGATTCAAAGTCCAATTTCAGCCTCTCGTCTTGCTCTAAAATGGCAATAAGCTCTTCTTGGGTCAAAGGCACCTCCGTTTTGGGCGCCACGACAATCGCGTACAAAGGGGGATCGGTGAGGGCCGGTTCTTGCTCGGGCTCGGTGGTGTCTATTCCCGCTTCGCTAAGAACCCCTCTCGCGTATCGGATTTCCTCTTCTCCTTGGGCATAGACTTTCCAAGCAATAGGGCGGATCTTAGGAATCGTAATCTTTTTCATTATGCTCTCCAACAATGTCTCGTTGTGTCGCCGACCATGCGTGACCACGCTCACCCATGGGACCAGGTTTGATTTCTGGCGATGTTCACGCACTCTTGCGTTGCCAACTGGAACGAGTCCTCTCGCTGTCATCGGCAACACTGAGCCATCTGCGTGCAAACTGAGTGCCAAGTGAGTGCCAACAGCTGTTGCCGGCGGGCACGGCTGCGCGAGGCTGATGTTGCGGTTCGGGCATTTCAGAGTGGAACACCATTTGCATTATAGTGTAGCATATCGTCACGCGGCGAAATGCCGCACGACGGGGCCTGCGAGGAGGGTGCCGAAACGATATGGGCAAGGCGGGTGAAAATGGTACCGGCTTGCCCGCTGGATGGTTACGTTTCTTGCCAGGCCACGGCGGGCGAATCGTGTCAACGAACTGACGACCCGCAGGGCAAGCCGGAGGGTGGTTTCGACGTTTTTACAGCGAAAAACCAAAACCTGATTCCCGCTTCCAGGACTCCTTGGATACCAGGACATCTGAATGGTTTGGTTATGGCTTGTTAAGAGCCGGACAGAATACTTGCGGGGTCCGCCACCACCACCTTAACATGCAGGAGTTTACCTTAACATGCAGGGGTTTACCTTGAAATGCAGGGGGTTACCGGTGCCGCTGGTAGTCTTGCGGAGCTTTCTGTCCGGCTCTAAGGTTGGCGCGTGATCCAAATCCGGGACACGTTCTCGTAATCAAAGACCCTGGGACCGGGAGAAGCGCACTTGGAACTGCTTGCCGCGACAAGTACGGCGGAGCACGGTGAAGCCCGTGCTCTAATCATTACAGGTTTGTTCTTGCTGGCCGGATTCGCGGCGCACATACTGGGCCGTCGAGTGCATGTGCCACGAGTAACGCTTCTGTTACTGATGGGGTTTCTGGCCAGTCCTTCCGTCTTGGAGTTGATTCCGGAAAACGCCTCGCATTGGTTTCCCTTGGCGGCCCGCATCGCACTGAGCATTGTGGGATTTCAGCTCGGTGAGCGGTTTCTGGGCAAGAATCTGCGGAAAACGGGCACAACGGTGTTAGCCGTATCGCTTGCCGAGGTCACCGGGGCGGCGGCAATGGTGTTCATCGTCCTGAGGTTGTGCGGCTTTTCCCTGCCTTTGTCATTGCTGCTGGCAGCAGTCGCGCCGGCCAGTGCTCCGGCAGCCACGCTGGACGTCATTCGTGAAGCCAAAAGCAGAGGCCCGCTGACAAACACGGTTTTAGGGATCGTGGCCATCGATGATGCCTGGGGGGTGATGCTCTTCAGCGTCCTGCTGGTCGTTGCCCAGGCCATTACGGGCCAAGATGCCTCCGGGATGATTCTTGTTCATGGCCTTTGGGAGGTCGCGGGGGGGCTCCTACTCGGCGCGCTGATCGGGCTTCCCATGGCCTGGTTGACCGGGCGGGTACGCCCCGGGGAACTCACGCTCATCGAAGCGCTTGGCTTTGTGTTTCTGTGCAGCGGGGCGGCCATCCGATTTGAGCTCTCGCATATATTGGCTTGCATGGCCATGGGAGCCACGGTCTCTAACATGGCCAAACACCACGAGCGGCCGTTTCATGCGATGGAAGAGGTGGAGCAGCCATTCTTGATCGTGTTCTTCTTGCTGGCCGGATTCGATTTTGACGCGAAGCAACTGGCCACGGTGGGGATCGTGGGAATTGTCTATGTGTTGGCCCGCTCCTTGGGTAAGATTGGAGGAAGCTACGTTGGGGGTTGGATCTGCGGAGCGCCCCGTAACGTGCGCGGGCACGCCGGGTGGTGCCTATTGCCTCAAGCCGGCGTGGCGCTCGGTCTGGCGTTGATTGCTCAGCAGCGATACCCGGAACTCGGCGCGCAAGTGCTGTCGATCATCGTCGCCACCACGATCATCTTCGAGCTTGCGGGTCCGCTCATCACCCGATTCGCGTTGCATCATGCCGGCGAAGTGCCGTCCGATGCATCGAGTGGTTCCGCGGAATCGGCGTCGCAAGGCGAGGATCGCGAGGGAGGTCGAGGGGTGGCAGGCGAATAAGTATCCGCTTCGCTATCTGAAATTGTGATTTCCTCTACTGGTGGGTCGAACACATGCCGCGGATCGTGTCAACCAGTTCCTTCGTGGGGGCGTGCTTGCTGAGGTGGATATCGGCGCCGGCTTCGGTCATGGCCCGGATCATGGCTTCATCTTCGTGCAGGGAAAGCCCCACGATCACGGTTTCCGGTTGTCGCTGTTTGATTCGCCGAGTGGCATCGACGCCGCTCATGGTCGGCATATCCACATCCATGATGATGGCGGTGGGTTGCAAGGCGTCGGCCTGCCGGCGTGCCTCTTCGCCATTGGCGGCTTCACCGACCACCTGGAAATCCGGCTGGGCATCCAGCAATCCGACAAAGCCGTCGCGAACGACGGCGTGATCGTCCACCACCAGCAGCCGCACGAGGTCGCTGGCGCCACGGGGCTTATCGGCGTCAGTGAAGCTGATCTCGACGGGAGCTTCCGCAGCCTCCCGGGACCCGGATTCGGTCACTTCGGCCACGGGCAACAGCAAAGGGAAGGAGGCGCCGCCCTCGGGCGTGGCGCGGATCTCCAGCCGCCCCCCGAGTGCTTCCAACCGTTCCCGAATGTTGAACAGCCCGAAACCTCTGGGCCGCTCAAGGCAGGCTTCGACAGCCGCGGGGTCGAAGCCGTCCCCTCCGTCTTCGACCCGCACGCCGAGTGATCCCGCCTCGAAGGTTAGGACAATCCGGGCCTGCATGCTTCCCGAGTGTTTGACCACGTTGGAAAGCAACTCGCGAACGGCCTGGAAGATGAATACACGGATGTGCTCGGGGACGGCCGGAAGGTCCTTGGCAGCGTCCACGGCAACCGTCAAGTGGTGCTTGTCGCCAAACCACTCGCTAAGCCATCCCATCACTTCGGTCAGACATCCCTGCTGGAGGACGGAGGGGCTCAGTTCGTGGCTGAGGTTGCGCGAGGTACTCAGGCACTCCCCGACGAGCTCGTCAAGCCGCTCGACGTACCCCGCCAGCTGGCTCTGGTCTCCTTCCAGAAGTACGGGCAATCGGAGCTTGACGGCCAGAAGCAACTGTTGCAGGTCGTCGTGCAGTACTCTCGCCAACCGCTTCCGTTCGCGGTGCTCCGCTTCACTCAGTTCGGCGGCCAAACGGCGGAGGTCTTGCGCTCGCCGCTCAGCGAGCGCCGTTCGCTCGGCGACCTGTTGTTCCAGCGTTTCGTTGAGCGTTCTCAACTTTTCCTCCGCCTCTTCCGTCTGGCGGCGGGCCTCGATCGCGTCTTCCATGACGTTGAGCGCGGCGGCCCGGGAGGCTTTTAGCTCCTCCTCGGTCTGCTTGTACGCAGTCGTGTCGGACACCACCCCCACGAGACGACTTATACATCCCTGGTCGTTGTATTCGATCGCCCGCGAGATGTCGTGGACCCAGAGCCAATGCCCCTGTTTATGCCGGAGACGGAGTTCAACGTTATAGTGCTCGGTTTTCCCCGCCACGAAATCGCAATAGGCCTGCTGAACCTGCTCCCGGTCCTCTGGATGGACCTGTTCAAAGAACCAGTCCAGGAACTGATTCTTCCCAGGTATTTCACCGGAGTCATATCCGAGCATCGCGGCCCACCGGTCGCTGATGTAGGTGGAATCGTCCGGCGGAACGGCCCGCTCATAGACCGCGCCGCCGGACGCCTCCAACGCCGCCTGCAGACGCACTTGATTTCGGCGGAGCCGCTTTTCGGCTTCGGCGAGCCGCAGCAAGACGACGCTGTCTTTTCCGACGACCGCGTCCACTTGGCCATCACGGAGAATGCTGATGACTCCCTCCGCCTCGTCCAGGCGCTGTTTCAGTTCGTCGTAGCTGGGCTTGCCTTCCGCCATGGTCGTTCCTTTTGTCTCCCACCTTCCACCCGGTCAGATAACCGGTTCTCGCTTGGCGTACGTCCGTCTTTCTACGGCCTCGGCATCGTCAAGGGACCGTCCCGCACCCGAAGTGGCCCTGTGCTCCCACTCCGGAACAAACCACCGAATGCCCCAGCACGATTGCACCTGGCTCACATTATAAAGTCCGCCGGGAGAAGCTTGACCACCCGCAATGCGCCCCACCCGCTTTCACACCCCTCCTGCCTCGGACTCACCAACCACCCCGCACCAAGCACCAACCATCAAGCACGCGTGAACCCGTTGCACCATCCCCCTGACCGATTTACTCCAAACCCAACGCGGCTCGCAGCCGGTCGGTATCGCGCAAATCTCCCAGGATCGCGACCCCGGGAGCCGGTTCCGTGACGATCAGCGTGGGCGTCACCATCACGTGGTGATCCACCGCTGCCTGGAAATCCTGCAGCACATCGACCACCTCCAACTCGTAATTGCTGTCCAATTCTTCCTCGCAGAAGCGGGCCAAGTTCTGTTTCGCGCGCAGCGAGTTCGCCTCGCCATCCGCCACGAACAACGTCATACGGACCGGGACCCGGGGTTGCTGCTGTCGCTTGGAACTGCTCACGGTCAGTCTCCCTCTCACCGGCGCCCCGTCGGCGGCTGGCAAATCGAAATCCCGTTGTCGGAAATCGTCAGCCGATGCCGTTTCCGGGAATGCTGGACGCCACGGGACTTGAAGACCAATAGCGAGCGATTCATTTCGTCACCTTCCCAAGCGTAGTCAACCACCACGGCCGTGTCGATCAGTGAAGAAATGCCAAAACCGCTGACGTGATCAGCAGCGGTGCCCTGGGGGGTCTGATTCAAATATAGACACGTGATGCCCCGCGCCCGGCACGCGCTGAGCAGCCGGACCAGGAAATCAAAGGCGGACACGTCAGGCCCCATGCGGGGCGCCGCCGAGATCGCGTCCACCACCACGTGATCCGGCTGGAACCGCTCGACCGCCCGCACGACGCGGAGCAAGTGTTCTTCGACGCCCATCGACTCCGGCAGCGCGGTCAAGATCTCGATCATGCCCCGCTCGATGAGCGGGGCTAGATCAAGCCCGGGACTCAGCATGGCGCTGAGAAGCCCTTGCTCCCCTTCCTCGAAGCTCACGTACAGCGTACGCTCGCCGCGTCTCCCAGCGTGAAGGGCAAACATACACGCAACCGTCGTCTTGCCACATCCCGACGGACCAGCAACCAGCACGCCGGAGCCCTGGCGATACCCGCCGCCCAGTACCTCGTCAAGCGGCTCATGGCCCGAGGAACGCGGGGGACCAAGCGGCTTCTGGCGCAGTTCGGCCGATGATACGGGCATCATAACCACTCCCGCCGGCGCAATGACAAACGGACACTCGTTGCCGATATACCCGCTCCCCCGATACTTCACCACTCGAAGCCGCCGCGTGGTAACCTGCTCCACGACCCTCTGGTCCAGGGCAATGACGCAATCCGCGAGAAAATCAAGGAACGGAAACGCGAGCTCGCCGCGCCGCTCTGGCCAAGACTTGACCGTGAGGATGCTGCTGAACCGCCGCTCCACCAGCCAGGCATGAAGGCCATAGAGCTCATCTTCCCGCCGTCCGGTATCGCTGAAAAGACGCATCAACACGTCAATGGCGTCGATAACGATCAGCCGGGCGTTGATGCGCTCCGCCTGTCCCTCCACCACGGCCAGCAGTCCGCTGATACTAAACTCGCCGGAGCGAACGGCGCGGAAGTCAAGATTGGGATTGAGAAGCGACAGGTATCCCTTCTCTTCGAGTGGCGCCAGGTCCCATCCCATTGACAACGCGTTGGCGCGAATCGCCTCGGCACGTTCTTCAAACGAGATGAACACGCCCGGGCGGCCCGACTTGGCGGCCCGGTAGAGCATTTCAATCGAGAGCACGGTCTTGGCGGATCCGGGCCCGCCGACCAGCAGCGAAGTCCTCGCCTCCGGCAACCCGCCGTGCAACACATCGTCGAGTCCGGCCACCTGAGTTGGAATTTTCGACAGGGCCCGCGGAGGCTGTTCCCACGGTTCCAGCTGATTTTCGCGTGCAGTACGTTCCGCGTTCAAGGACAATACCTCCTCTCGGCCATCCGCGGCTCACACCGGCGACCGGCAGCATTCAGTGGTTCCGGACGATACACGGTCGATGATACATAACCAACAAACGAACTAACGTTCGAAGCTCAGAATTAGCGTGGCCCCAAGCTGCCCCTGGCCCGCTCCCCTGGCCCGCTGGAACGTGACGCAAAGGAATCAAGCGTTCACCTCTAAGAAGACCAAGACGCGTCGTTGTCCTCCTCAAACTCAAGCGGGTAGCGTCGCGGCCTGCCCGTCTCGGCGCACAGGTCGTTGATCTCCTTCTTCAATTCGATCATTCGCAGCTCGCGATCCACGGCCGCGCGATTGAAGCGAGCCAACTCTTCATTAGCGGCATTCAGGTCCCGCAAACGCTGTTCCAGTGTCTCCTTCGCCCGCTTCCGTTCGGTGATATCCATTGCCACCCCCAGCATGCGTTGGGGGTGCCCCTGCTCGTCGTACTCGACGATACCCCGAGTGTTGAGCCATCGCACGTTCCCATCGGGCCAGACGACTCGATACTCCATTTCATAGGGGAGACCCTCAGCCAGCGCACGGCGCATTTCAGCCTCCACGCGGGGAACATCGCCGGGATGGACACGCTCCAGCCAATCATTACGATGATAGCATTGGGAGAGTGTTGTTGTTGTTGTTGTTGTTGTTGTTGTTCTTCTTGTTCTTGTTGTTGTTGTTCTTGTTGTTGTTAGTCCCAAGAGCCGCGTTTTTTGTTCGGTCGCGGCAATTTCCCCCGTGGCGATATTCCAATCGAACAGTCCGATCCCCGCCCCGCTGGCCGCCAGGGCCAGTCGCTTTTCGCTCCGCCGCAGATTCTCTTCCGCCTGTTGGCGTGGGGTGATGTCGTGGAAAAGCACGGCGACGCGCCGGTTTTCCGGTCGGCCAAAACGGAAGGCATACACGTCGAACCAACGGTTCAATTGTTCCGCGCGATCCTCGAACCGGGCGGGCTCGCCCGTCAAAGCGACATGGCCGTAAATCTCAAACCAATGCGTTTCATGATCGGGGACAAGGTCGCGCATGCTTTTACCCTGGGCATGGCTCAACCCGGTCTGTCTCTCGAATGACTGGTTGACTTCCAAAAAACAATAATCGATCGGCTTTTCCTTTTCGTCGAAGATCACTTCGATGATGCAAAAGCCTTCGTCAATCGAGTTGAACAACGTGCGATACCGATACTCCCATTCATCCAAGGCTTGCTCGGGGGCTGGAAGTTCTTGGCGCCGCATCCGCTCGGCCACCTTTTGCTCAGCCTCGCGGCGGAGTTGGTTCGGGGCGTCGGGTCCGGTGGTTTCTGCTTCGTGCATGATTTACCTTCGCATTCGCCAGAAACATTCAAACATCACTCATTTCACGGATACTTAACAAGATCAAGTTGGGTCGGTCCCCTTCCTGTTCGATCCGCTGGGCGTCGAGCACGGCCCGTTGTCGGCCCACGCAAGGATAATCTCGAACCACCTCGAGGCCTTTGAGCTCGGTGTTTTCGGGCACGACCCGGTCGAGCCCCCGGCGCAGTTCGGCGTTGTCCCACCGGCCCTCGGCCTGCTCCGCGGGCCGCGCTCGCGCCCCTCCTCGTCTCCTCTCGGTTGCAGATCAGGCGTCACTTACCTTCGACTGTCTTGCAGCCCGTAACAAAACCGAGCTCTCGCGTCCAAAACCGCTTGGATTACGGAATATGTACAAGGTTTTGTTGTGGGGTCTTAAAAGGGTCACATGGAGGTTGACCACGGCCCGCGGTTACCACGCTCCACCAACCTTTGGGTTGCCTCGATTCACCCCCCCCCGCCCCAGGATTCTAACGGTTCACCGGCGCCCTGTCACCAGCCCGCCGCCGACGACCTTACTCCTACCCGGCCAGCTTGTCGACCCAGGCAATCCCGAACGGCTCCGCGCTACCGCACCACTTGAGTCTGCCCAAAGGGCGGTGTTTTTTACAGCGGTTATGGTTACCCACAAGGCACTCATATCTCCGCCGCCGCTGGCATATCGAGGGGCGTTTCGTGAATATGGTTAAAATAGTTGGACAGCGTTTTCTGAGCCAGAATGGTGACCACTTCGGCGATATGCTCGTCCGCATAGCCAGCTGCGCGCACGGCCGCGATCTCGTCGTCGCCGACCGCTCCCTTGGTCTCGAGTACCCGACGGGTAAACTGCCCCAACGCGGCAAGTTTTGGATCGGACGGAGTCCCGCGCCGAATTCCAAGAATCTCGTCGTTCGATAGCCCCTTCATCGCGCCCGTCAAGCTATGTGCGGCCAGACAGTACTCGCAGCCGTTGAACTGGCTGGCCGTCAATCTGACGGTCTCTTGTTCGGCGGGGCTTAGCTTGCCGGCGGCAATCAGCCGTTCGAGCGCGATGTACGCTTCCAGCGCAATGGGAGCGTTCGCCAGCCCCTTGAACAGGTTGAACACGTTTCCGAACTCTTGTTGGGCGTCCTCGTATAGTGTTTTCACCTTGCCGGTGGCGGCATCCGGCTCAACGACAT
Organism: Planctomycetota bacterium; assembly: GCA_051745935.1. Taxonomy (GTDB): domain Bacteria; phylum Planctomycetota; class Planctomycetia; order Pirellulales; family Pirellulaceae; genus JBNJEM01. Next base: position 230 of record JBNJEM010000271.1, on the reverse strand, counting down.
TGAGACGTGGCATCGTTTTCTCCTTGTATTGCTCCAATTGACGTATTGTACCTGTCATTACGTCACCCACAAGTACAAAACGCCGTCGGTACTCGTATAACTTACATCTGGTCCTGGTTCTGAACAAGCGCCTTAGCTCACGAGTCTGATTCACCCACGAGGTGAACTCGTGGGGGTCTGTCGGGTTGGACGCCGCGAATCGCGTCGATACACTCGAGTATCAATGCTTC
>JBNJEM010000270.1:0-9936 GCA_051745935.1 Planctomycetota bacterium | reverse complement strand
TTGATCCTCGCGGTGAACTGTATACCGAGGCCAACGTCGGCGAGCGACTTGCCGTACGCAACCTGTTCGACGAACTGCGAGGCGGCGGCCAAATTACCGGGGGACCGTCGAACTTCACCGCCAAAGACCGGCAGGCGTTCGCTAATCAGCTCGATCGCTGGCTGACCGCGGTGAAGGAGTAGGCTGAACGCCGAGAAAGTGACCTCCCAGCTTGCTCGACGATTCGTCTCGGACGCCGTTGATCTTGAGCATTGGAAAGACCTGCTGGAAGTAAGCAGCGAGCCTGTGGACTAATCCGCGCGTGCGGCTACTCCACTACCCCTGCAGGCGGAACGCTAACCCATCAGATGATCGATGTCGCGGGAACCGTCTAGCACACGGTGAATCTCCACCGCGTCCTCTGTAACGCGATAGAAAATAACCCAGCGATCCAGCGTGGAACTGTGATAGTCGCCTGGGAACTCAGCGCGACGGTGTCCGATCTCGGGATGATGCGCAACTAGCTGACACTTTTCCCGGATGCGAGCCACCACTGCCGCGGCCGTGGACGGACGGTGTTCGGCAATGAAATCGAGGATTTGCTCGATGTCCGACTCCGCGAGTGGAGTAAAAAGTAGCGTCTTCAAGGGCGATGGGCTGATTTTTCGATGTGAGCAGCACGTTGTTCAAGATGCCGGAACACGTCTTCGGCAGGGATAAGTTCGCCCCGATCTGCTTGGGCAATACCGGCTTGAACCGCCATACGAAGTTCTTCCCGCTTCTTTAGGAGCAGAACCGCCTCGTTGAGCGCATGCGTCTCGCTCACGTAAGCTCCGCTCTCCACAAGCTTGGCGATGTACCGACTATTTTCCGGGGAAAGCTCAATACTCATACTCTAAGCGTACCACGGGTTGAGACGGGTTGGAATAGTAGTGGGCGGATTTTGAACCGGTCGCCGCAACAGCCCGCGAGGGGAGTGCTTCGGGAACGGTAGGGTGAGTTTGCCACGGTCCGTTCGGCGACGTCGTGGCCCAACAGAAGCAGCTCGGACACGATCCGTGGTGCGCCCCATGCCGGGGTCTCCCGGGACATGCGGCGAATCAGGTCGCGGATTTCACGTTCGATGGGCGGGCGTCCGGGTTTCCTGGCTCTCGACTTCCATCGCCAGAACAACTTGAAGCCTCGGCGATGCCATAGGACTTGGTTTTACGCAAGTCGTGTTGGAAGAAGTGGTCGCCGACCCGGACGAGGAACAATCCAAGCTGATCCAAGCCCTAAAAGCGGCCCGCGAGGCCAGCGCGTACACGCACACGCTCGATGCAGACGGCTGGATGCGAACAGAACGAAGACACACAGGTTTTTAGACCAGGGGGTACGCCACTCCCTCCACCGTCCGCGCCCCTCGGAATTCGTGTGTCTTCCTTTGGCTGTCCAGGAGAGTGTGCGTTCGAATCCCACCGGCCTCACTGATTCTTCACATGGCGCGCTACGTACAGCCATGAATCATTGGGACCGAGGTGTTAGTGGCAGCATGGGCGGTTCTTAACCGACGTGGTGAGGGTTCGAGTCTCTCCGGTCCCACTCAGCAGATATCACGATCCGGTGTGGCCAAATGGTAAGGTGGCGGCATGTTGAGCCGAGTATTGGAGGTTTGAATCCTCCCACCGGAGCTCAACCTCAGGACGCCTGTGTCGAGTCCTCACGGAATCTCCTGGCAAGGGATTCCCTTCCTAAGGCCTCGTGCGTGCGAGCCAGGATATCTCGACGTGTTTCGTCAGTTTCCTAATGGTCGGATTGCACCCCCTGGGGTCGCGTCTTCCTCAGCACGCGAAGTGCCAAGGAGGGGGCAAATTCAACGGACCCAAACTGTTCTCGCACCTGATCAAGTTGTCTAATCATCCTCGGGCTGGACCAGTGCGAGCGCGTCCTCCGGGGCGACGTCGTTGCAGATGACGCTCATCAGCGCCGGGTAAAAATGCTCGACGCAACTGAGCATTTGACCGATCGTCGCTTCGATCGCCTCGTCGGTCAGCTCGCCGAACCGGGCATCGCAAAACGTTCGGAACCGGATTTCACCATCGCCCGGATCGATCTCGAAGTTGCCCATGGTGATGTTCCAGTTGATCCGGTTGACCACGAACCAGACTGTCTGTTCTCAACCCAGTTTGCCTCAGCGGGCAGGCCGTCGTCCGCTGTTCTCCGGCGTCGGTTGGTCAAGGATCGGCCGAGCGGACTCTGGCCTTGCGTTTACACAGGCGGCATACCCAGCGGCAGTTACTGCCGGTTGACCCGCCGCTACTGCGGCTGCGGCTCACTGGCCCCGGCCAAGTGGGCTGTTGCGCATAGAGCCCAATCGCTAACACGCCCGAGAATCTCGCGGAAGGGCGGCCACACCGGCACTTTGGCTCAGAAAAGGCTCTGGCCGGTATTCTTGGTGGGGTTAAGCCCGCTGGCCGCGAGGAGGCGGCCTAGACCGTTGACACACGCCTCGGAATGGATCTTGCCCAGTTTGTCACGGATGCTCGGCGCGTGTCGGAGGAGGTGACGTTACAATGAGGGCCTTCCAGCCAGGCGGCGTCTAGTCACAATGCTGCTCTCGTTCCGTTCCCCGGCCCGTGGATGGATCCAACACCGTCGCCTCGCTGTTGTGTCACTGTAAGGAACGCCAACGCGACAGGGCGTAACGCGGAGCTGCAATGTTGTGCGTCACGAGGGAACAAGATACCAGCAAAACGGTCGCGTCCGTAGGGGTTCAGAAGTGCGTTGCGGCTGAATGGTCCGAGTAAATGCGTCAGCTTCGGGGCGATGCTCCAGCAAGGGAATCAAATCACGGCGCTACCGTTGTCGAAAGGTGGGAAAGGTATTTGCGGGTTTCGCGGGGTACGTGACGTACACCTGCTGTCTTCAGCGCTCACGCTGAAATGACATGCCGCGCAGCCCGAGTTAGGCTAAAGATCCCACTGACTATCAAACCCCGGCACCAGCTCGGCCAGAACCTCCTCCAGTTCCTCTTCTCTCCAGTTCGTGTCGTCGCCCCACAGTGAGGTGGCGCGCCAAGACTTATGTGGAGGCGTCCCAGTCAACGGTTGCACCGGCGCGGCTTGGAAAGGGTCGTCGATCTGGGGCAAGCGATGATCCTCTTGAATATCTTCGTCAATCGTCGCAGCCTCTGCACCAGTGGACACAGCCACGAGGGTCACTCCAGAACCGGTTGTTTCAGAGCCGGCTACCTGTTCCCCCTCGACTTGCCCACTTCCCTCATCGTTCAAATACGCAATCACGATTAGTGCATCAATCGGCGACACAAATCCATCGCGGCTCACATCGATAAAGGGGGACACCAGCGGCTGCGGCCTCTGTGTCGGCAATGACCTGCTACCATTCGAATTCAGGTCGTCGATGACCAGCAATGCATCAATGGGGGAGGCATATCGATCGTCGCTGACGTCGACGCGTGCCGTACCGTTGTGCCAAGGATAGGCGGTTTCGACCGTGATGGTGACCGTCGCGATATTACTCTCGGCCAGGCCGTCGCTCGCTCGGTACTGGAAGGAGTCCTCACGGTTAAAGTTGGTATGGGGAATGTAGGTGAAGCTACCGTCGTTTTGCAGAACCAGTTCGCCGTGCTTGACCGATTCAACCAATTCGACCACCAGGGCGTCATCTTGCGGGTCGGAATCGTTCTTAAGCACCCCCGGCCCCTCGATGCTGCACGTCTCGTTTTCAACTGCCGTGAACGTATCGTCCTCGGCAACAGGTGGGAGGTTTTCGCCGATCTCCAGCGTGTGGACGTATACTCCGCCCACCGCGCCTTCAATGGGCTCTGAGCCCTCCACTGGGCCGCCTGGTGAAATCGCTCGGTACAGCCGAACCAAGCCGTCTTCGGCACCGAGCAGCAGGTCGGGCATTTCATCGTTGTCGAAATCGCCAACGAACGGCCGCGAGCGAGGGCGTCCTGGCAGGTTGATCTCGGCGTCAGCCGCATCGACGGTTCGGTTTCCGTTGAATACCGGAGAATCGTCTGTTCCGACATTGGCATAGAATAGGACTTGCCCTTCGGTATTGCCGACGACCAGATCTTTGCGGCCGTCGCCGTTCAGGTCGACCACGGCGACGCTGCCACGGCCATCAGGGACCACCAATTCGTTCGCTCCGTCGAGGACAAAGGACGCGCTGCGGAAGTCGGCAGCGCCGGTTGCGGCTTCATTCAGGAACACCCGAACCTTGCCGTCCACAGCGCCCAGGACCAAGTCGTAGCTCCCGTCGTTGTCCCAGTCAACGATATCCAAAGTCGCCCGGCTGCCGACATCGATGTCGCTCTTGTCGCCGGGCTCGCCGACCTGGAGATACGTTGGAGAGCCGAATTGGGGGGCGGTTGCGGTGCCCACGTTGGGCCAAAGCTGTACCTTCCCATCAGCCAGACCGAGTATCAAATCAGCCCTCTGGTCACCGTCCCAGTCGAAGAATCTGGGAAATACACCGAGACACCCTTCTACAGTTACCGACAGGTCGGCCCCGCCGGATTGGGCGTAGAAGAACGTGTCGAATGCCGGCGCGGCCGCTGTGCCTGTGTTCAAATAGACGCGGACCTTGCCGTCACCGGTAGCCGTCTTCTCGCCGACGATCAGGTCGTCCAGTCCGTCGGAGTTCCAGTCGGCCATTGTGGGCACGGAATAGCTATCTACTTGAAGATCGGATCCGCCGGCCTGGACCACCTGTTCGGGGTCGAATTCTTCGACCAGAAAGACGAGACCCGCCGTATCTCCACGCAGCGGATTGCCTGCCAGATCGGCCAACATGTTTCCGTCGAGCCGAAGGTCGTAGTATCCCGCCGGCAATGGATCGCTCAGGGTCAAGGAAAGGGTCTGCGCCAGCTCATCGTACGAGAACTGATCAGCCGTCAGTGTCCGTGCTCCACTGCCCAGATCCGCGAGCACGACCGCCGAGACGATCGATCCATCGGCAATCATGGCCGGGATGTCCATGTCCGTGGCGAAGATGACGTCAATCGTGGTGACGGGCGAGGGGCCGATGACCACGTCCGCTACCGTGGCCGGCCACTCGGTATCGACGAGCGTGTCCGCGTCTGCGACCGCCAGGGCCTCCTCGACGTGGCCGACCCCGTCGATAGCCACGCTGTAGAAGGCGTACTGGTGGCCGATTTCGCCGGAGAACCAAGCCTCGGTCAGATCGGTGCCCTCAAGCCACACCTCAAACGGCCCCCCATCCTCTGAAACGTAGATGTCGTAGCCGGCGATACCTGAGCCACCGGCGTCGTCGGCACCGTCCCACTCAACCAGGATACTCGTGTAGCTGGTTGCGGAAAGCGGGAGAACGGAGCTTGAGGGGGCCGCCGCATCGATGGTGACAAGCGCCTCCTTGTCCGGGTCGGTGCCCTGGCTGGGGTCGTGCGGATCGACCTGGTTGGTCGCGATCGTTTCGCCTCGGTCGAAGGTGATCAAGGCGACGTTGCGGATCTCGGTGCCGGTGGGCAGATCAGGTTTCGGGTTGATGATGTAGCTGAAGTAGCCCATGCCACGTCCGGTGCCGTCCTCCGGCGGCAAGAAGCCCGTCAAGACGTCGGGTGGCAGACTGGTGTTTGGATCGATCGATTGGAAGGCGGCGTGGATCTCGCCGGTTTCGGACCGAAACGCCAGTTGGATGTCGACCTCGAAGTCCTTGGCGTTGTAGTTCATATCGACCGTGGTACGGAAGTACTGGCTCCCGGCGGGAACGGCGATGATCGTATCGCCGAAACCGACCTCGGTGAACTGTAATGTCGTCCAATCCAGTTCGGCCGTGAGTTGATCGATAACATCGACGCGTTGGGCTGGGGCGCTGGCCTCGGCGTCGTTCTCGAAGTCGACGCGATAGGAGAAGATGGTATCTTCCGCGACAAACCCCGCCTCGCCAAATCCGGAGGGGCCTATCTTCTGGTTTGGATCAGAGGAAAAGACCACCGGGATTGTTCCGTCGTCACCATCAGGGCAAGAACATAGCAGCGGGTCGTTGCCCTTCCTCTTGCTCGGCGGTTGGTTTCCGCCGCCGCCTGCACCTCCGCCTGCTCCTCCGCCTCCAGGACCTCCATCTGCCCTCACAACGAAGGAATCGCTCTCGTAGGTTCCGGTTGGACCTGCGTCACCCCTAACACCACCGGCCGACCTTCTCACGGTAATAACGTCCGAGGGATCTCGATCGCTTTGTACCGCTTCTCGCAAGAACTTCTGAAGCCAAGTCTCGACATGTAGCTTTCCACTGTCCTGCCATTTCTTCTTCAGCCTAAGCATTTCTTCACGTGTCATTAGTCCACTTGGATCGAGGAACTGTAGTGGATTATTATTGACATACGTGTAGGTTCCTAAGCCAGCGACATGAATAGCATCTTCGCTCGTGAATCGCGCTATCCTACTGTCATAGAAGCGATTCCGCATGTAACTAAGGCCGTTTCCCTCGGCCATGATTCCGTGCGCCCCGACAAACTGGAACGGGTCGGCAAGTACGACCGTGCTGCTCAGCACGTCACCAAATGGTGAGTAGGTGTAAGTGTTTGAGTAGCCGCCATCAGCGTTCAGAACGCCGACCACGGATCCCAACTCATCGGTATCGTAATAGTAAGCTGAATCGTCGCCATCCATGCGGCCTGTCAAGCCGCCGACACCATAGGAGTACTGCGAAGCCGATCCGCCGTCGGCGTACTCACCAACCACGTTCCCGTATCCGAAGGGGTCGATGAGATACTCAACCCGCTGACCGTCCTGGACCGTTGCGGTGCGGTTGCCGATGACGTCGTACTCATAGAGCCACTCACCGGCGGGCGAGCTGACGCCCGTCAGACGGTTGTTAGCGTCGTATGTGTAGGACGTGCTCACGACGCCGTCGGTCACCAGGATGAGATTCCCATCCGCATCGTAGGTGTACTGCCTGTCCCCCACGGTTTCGTACTGGTTGAGCTCGTTCGCGGCGTACTCGACGACAACTCCATTCTTGGTCGTACGGATGCGGTTGCCGACCGGATCGTATTCGTAAGTGAACTCCTGGTCTGGGATGGTCCCCGGGTCGTTCGATTCGAACGCGGCCGACGTGAGTTGGCCCACCGCGTCGAATTGATAGGTCCAGTGCCCTTCGTGCGTGGTCATGCTGGAGCGGAGGAGGCGTTCGTCATAGGTGTAATCGTAGAAGGAATTGATCGCGCCGTCCGGAGCGTAGTTCACCATGTGGACCAAACGGTCTAGCTCGTCGTAGTCGTAGGTGGTGTATGCGCCGTTGCCCAGTTCTCGGAGACTCAACCGGCCGGCAACATCGTAGGTGTAGCCGGCAATGAGCGAGTCGTCTGTATGCCGCAGTTCTTCAAGCCGTCCTAGCTGGTTGTAAGAGTACTTGACCGTAGCGCCGTCCTGGTCGACCATCAGAGTCCGGCGGCCCGCCGAATCGTACTCATATTCCAACCAGCGTCCGGTGGGATAGCTGATCTTGGTAATCAGGTCGTCGCCAACGGGCGAGTTGTACTCGATAGACGTCGTGCTGCTGGTCGCGTCGTGGATCTCAACCAGGTTCCCGTTGCTCGGGTCGTACACGAATTGCTCAACAGCGCCGTCCTCGTACGTCTTGTGGGTGATACGCCCGGCGGCGTCCCGTGTGAAGGTGATTGGCTGACCACGACGGTTTGTGGTCTCGGTCAGGCTGCCAAGCGGGTCATAGGCAAATCTCTCCACGGACCCGTCCGCATACATTGTGGCTTCCAGATTGCCGGTCTGGTCGTACGCATATTGGGTGAGATTGCCGTTCGCGTCCCGCGCGCCGACCAGTTTGTTTGCGTCTGAATACACATAAAAGATCGAGTTCCCGGACGCATCGGTCGCTTCGATCAAGTTGCCGCTGTCATCGTACTCGTACTTGGTCACATAACCGGCTGCATCAGTTACGCTGCTGAGGAGGTCGTCGTCGTTTTGGGCAAACGATGACGTGCTGTGCCTCGCATCGCGAACCGCTGCGAGCCGTCCTCGATGGTCGTAGTAATAGTCAGTCGTCGCGCCAGCGGCGTCGGTGGTCGTCACCTTGCCGGTCTGATCGTAGGCGATCGTGATCGGCACCGTTCCGTCTTCGCGTGTAATGCCGTCGAGCCTGCCGTGAGCATCGTAACTGAAAAACTGACTTTTCTCAGGCGAGTGCACTTCGCGAAGCGCGTAGTTCAGGCGCGCATCTTCACTGGTTTCGTAGACGTAGGTAGTCACTTGCCCTGTAGGCGAGACGACCGATGTGAGTAGATCCCCGTCATAACTAAACGTTGTGGTGCGGCCATCGGAGTCAGAGATAGCCGAAATGAGGCCGCTCGGATAGTAGTTGAATTCTAGCCACTGACCCGCGCTGTGAGTGAGCCTGGTCATCAACTCGTCCGTGTACTCGGCCGTGATCCGATTGCCGTTGGCGTCCTCCCAGTAATCCAGCGTACCGTTGGCATGATAGCTGGTGATCTGCCCGTCTGATTCGGTCAGTAGGAATCCGCCATCGAGACGCTGTCCAAGCGTTGCGAAGTCGCCGGCTTCCGAGAAATAGCCGCCGCGGATGTCAGGCTGAAACCTCGGATGGAATCCCAGGGGCGTCCTAATCTCGACTGTGCCGTCGTCTTCCACTCGCAGCGACGTGGTCCACGTATCGAACCAGCCACGGCCAAACGCGGTGATGTCGTTCCTGCCGAGGATGCATCCGGAGTAGAATCTCTCCAGCTCGAGCGAGAGGCCAGGAGTCTGCAGTCGCGCGTCAACGACGCTCTCCACGAGCGAAATCTGCCGGAATCCGTACGCCTGCTGGAATTCGAACCACCAAAAATCATCAAGATCGGTCACGGTTTGGCCAAGCTCGGCGAGGTAGGAGGCGTTTTCACTGAGCATTCGCACATAATCCCCACGGGTCGTTCCGACCTGGTCGACGAGGTTCAGCCACAAGGCATCCCAAGCCTCGGTGGTCACGGTCGTTAGTCGCGTTTCCTCCTTGAGCGACTCCCAGTCCATTGGTTCGGTGTCTTCCACAGTGAGGTACTCTAGATTGAAATCAATCGAGGTCGGCCCCCGCCATATGGCCTGTCCGGCGTAGTAGACCGGCACGCTGACGAATTCACCCGGGTTCAGTATGCCCGGCGTATCTCCACTGGCCAGAAACTGGATGGTGTCACTAAATCCGTCGGGCTGCGCCGATGTCCAGGAACCGGCGACGATTTTCGACTGATCGAGCGTCAGAATGGCGCTGGGGGAACTCTTCAAAACCAGGACGGGCGCCGGCATGGAAATCGTGCCCGTGTTGGCATACTCGATGTAGATCGTAGCTAATCCGGTATGGCTGATAACGCTCGGAAGCACCAGATTGGTTTCAAGCACCGCCTCGCCACCGGAAATCATCTCAAAGGCATCAGTTGCGAGCGCTGGGTCGTTTCCCGGAGTGGAGGTCCTGACGGAATAGACTCCAGGCGGGACACTGCCGGCGGCAAAAGTGGCGGTGAGCCGCGTTGAAGTGGTGATGTTGCCCAGAGTGCCGGCGTAGGAGGTCCCATCCGCGGCAACCAACTCAACCGTGATGCCGGCGCCAAACCCCAATCCGGTGAGTGTCAGCACGGCATCCTCACTATCGCCATGATAGTCCGGCGTTACTCGCTTGATGAAAACGTCTTCAGTGGTCACTGCCAGGGAATAGTCACCCGGCTCAGGGGTAGCCTCACTGTAGACCAAAACGTACCAATCTCCCGGCGGCACGACCGACATCAGGATCTCTTGGTCCGCGGAGGCCATCGCGTCAAAGCGATAGCCGTAGTCGGACCGCGTCGGCGGAGCACCCAGTTTGACATACAGTTCGTTACGATTGACGTCCGAGGCGTCGTCCAGCACGATCGCGAGATTGTTCGGCTCCGCTACCGTGAAATGGAAAAGTTGCGCGTGCCCGCTGCCCGCGATCGTTCCCGAGGAGGGT
>JBNJEM010000269.1:0-9964 GCA_051745935.1 Planctomycetota bacterium | reverse complement strand
CCCGCGGGCCACCGGTGACGAGGCGGTTCGGGTGGAAGAGGTGAACGCGGATGGCACCACGACGACGCGGACCGACGCGAACCAGAGCGACGTGCGAACGATCGACAACAACGGAGGCAATGGTTCCATCGTGATCCGCGCCGAAACGGGCGAGATCACGCTGGATGATGGAAGCAATTTCGAGGGCAGCACTGTTTCCGCCCAGGGGGCTGGAAACATCCTCGTTCAAGCCATCGAGGATTCGACTAACCTCAATGCGAACGTGGAAAGCGAAAGTGGTCACATCACGATTTTGGCCAGCGCGGATGTCACTTCCGGCGCCACGTCGGACGTTGCAACGGGCGGAGAGGGAAGCATCGAGATTCAGGCTAAAACGGGTTCGATTATCCTGGACGAGACGAGCGATCAGGAAACGGATTCCGGCGACATCCGATTCCAAGCGGGAACAAACGTTCTGCTTGGCGGGACGGTCATCACCACGGGCAATATTCGTGTGACGGCTGAGTCCGGCTGGATTCATGACCGTAACGACGACAGCGGCCTTGACCTAATGTCATCGGGGCTCTGCCTTGCGGCGGGGCGCGAGATCGGTACGCGGGACACATCCGCGGACAACCCACTGGAGACATCGGTCGACACGGTTAGCCTCCGTTCCGGAGATGATGTCAACCTGTTGGAAACGGATGAATTCGTCTTCGACAACGTCTGGGTCACGGTGGACAGAGTTGGTCCCGATGGCATGACTGTTCCGGTCACCGATATGTTTTGGATCATGGACGATGGTGATTCCCAGCATGAAGCGGTCGGAAACTGGGGACGAGGAGGGTTGTCTGGCGCGTACGAGGCGATGCGTTTTAACATCACGGACGTCGCGTCTGGACCGTATGAGAAGAACTACCAGTACCAGGTTAAGAAATCGCGGGACTACCACTACAATGCTCCAGGTTCCGGTTCCGATACATCAGTCTGGACGTTCACGGAGCTTGTTCCGGGAGAATACGAGGCTTTCACGACCTGGACGCCACATGAAAACCGAGCCACGAACGTTCCGTTTACTCTTTCCGGTGGAACCCAGCAGAATACTGTCCGCGTGAACCAAGAAGTTCTCCCGAAGAGCGACAAGATGTCTCAAGGAGTTCGGTTCCAACGCTTGGGGTCGATCCTCGTGGATAGTGAGGGGACGCTCACGGTAGCAGTGAGTGACGACGCAAACGACTATGTGATCGCCGACGCCGTGTGGATAAGATGCAAATCCCAGACAACTGAAGCGCCGACCGTCGATTCGCTGATCGCCAGTCCCGATCCGGTAACGCAACCGGACGTACTGACGCTAACGGCGGAAAACGTCCAGGACAATGATGGGACGGTGAGGAAAGTCGAGTTTTACCGTGACTCGAACAACAACGGCATTCTGGATGTCGACGCGGATGAGTTGTTGGGAACGGACCAGAACAGCAGTGGCGGTTGGACGTACACTGGCGAGTCAAGTGGTTTCCCCACGGACACGAACCGATGTTTTGCCCGAGCCCGCGACGACTATGGGGCGTGGAGCGAGGTCGTCAGCACTACGGTCACGGTGAATCCACGGCCCGTGCCTGAAATCACGGTGCTTGGAAACGGCGTCTCGATCACGGATGGCAAGGCGACCCCCGACTCAGAAGATCATACCGACTTTGGAACGGGGGTGGTGGCGGAATCCGGGCCCACGCGGACGTACACGGTGCGAAATGATGGCACGGCACGCCTAACATTGGAGCAAGTCAATGTGCCGGGTGGCTATACGGTAGAAGAAACTCTTTCCAATGATCTGGACCCGGGCGAGTCCGACACGTTCACGGTGCGTCTGGAGACGTCCAGTAGCGGGCTCAAAACAGGACAGATCAGCTTCTCGAACAACGACAGTGACGAAGACCCGTTTGACTTTGCCATCACCGGCACGGTGGAACCTCAACCGGAGCCGGAGATTACGGTGGTCGGGAACGACATAACGATCTTGGATGGGGACGAGACACCTAGTACGGAAGATGATACCGATTTCGGAACGGCGCCAATGGGACAACCTGGCCCGACTCGCACCTTCACGGTGCGCAACGACGGCACGGCCGACCTCACGCTAGGCCAAGTGGATGTACCAACTGACTACATCTTAACCGAGGCTCTTTCCGGCAATCTGGCCGCCGGAGCATCTGACACGTTCACGGTGCGTTTGGACACGTCCAGCCCGGGAGTAAAAGCAGGACAGATCAGCTTCTCGAATAACGATGGAAACGAGAATCCCTTTAGTTTCGCGGTGACCGGCGAAGTTAACGAGCGGCCAACCATCGGGTCGCTGAGTGATGGTCCCGACCCGGTAACACAACCGGACGAGGTGACATTGACGGCCCATACCGTTGATGACGCCGACGGATCCGTCTTGGAGGTTGAGTTCTATCGCGATACAAACGACAACGGCGCCCTCGATGTGGAGACGGATGACCTCTTGGGCACGGACGAAAGCAGCGACGAGGGGTGGACTTACAGCGTTGAGACGTCCAGCTTCAACGCGGGGACCAACCAGTACTTTGCTCGCGCCCGTGATGACAGCGGGGCCTGGAGCGAAGTGGTCGGCACCACGGGGACGGTGGAAGTTCCGCCCGAGCCGGAAATCACGGTACTTGGCAATGGTGTGTCAATCGCCGACGGGGCGACGGTTCCGGCCACCGAAGACCACACCGACTTCGGGACGGTACTGGTGGGGCAAGCAGCGCCGACGCGAACGTACACGGTGCGTAACGATGGTCCCGCCACATTGGTGTTAGGCAGCGTGACAGTGCCGCGTGGTTACAGTGTCACCGACGCTCTATCCGACACGCTGGCCGCCGATGCATCAGACACGTTTACCGTGCGAATGGATACATTATCCGCTGGGACGAAGACGGGCGAGATTCGTTTCTCGAATAACGATAGCGACGAGAGTCCCTTCACCTTCGCCGTTGAGGGGAAGGTTGGCGACGTATCTCGGATTATCGATGATGGAGACACGGGGCACTCCATGATTGGGGATTGGGGACAGGGCGGCTTACAGGGAGCATATGACGGAAAGTACCGTTACCGTGCTCCTGGTTCTGGAGCCCAGAAATCGATTTGGACGTTTAGTAATCTTACTCCCGGGGAGTACGAGGTATTCACGACCTGGACACCCCACGGGAACCGCGCCACGAACGCGCCCTATACCATTTCCAGCGGAACGGGACAGAAGACGATCCGCGTGAATCAGGAAGCCGCCCCGGAAAACAACAAGCAGTCCCAAGGCGTCCCATTCCAGCGGCTGGGATCGATCGTGGTGGATGCTGAAGGAACGTTGACCGTAACGCTTAGCAATGATGCCAACGAGTACGTGGTTGCCGATGCCGCGTGGGTAAAATGGCAGGCGCCGCCAACCCAGGCCCCGACCGTGGGGTCTCTGAACGCGAGTCCCGACCCGGTAACGCAGCCGAATAGCCTCACGCTGACCGCCACTGACGTTGAAGACACCGACGGATCAGTGAGGAGAGTCGAGTTCTATCGCGACGCGGACGGGGACGGCATCCTGGACGTTGGCATGGATGAACTCTTGGGCGCCGATACGGTCAGCGACGGCTGGACGTACAGCGGCGAGACGGCGAGTTTTCCCACGGGCGTGAACCGGTACTTCGCTCGGGCGCAGGACGACTATGGAGTGTGGAGTGAGGCGGTCAGTACCACGGGCACGGTGGAGGCGCAGCCGGTTCCGGAGATCACGGTACTTGGCAATGACGTGTCAATCACGGACGGCAAAGCAACCCCCACTTTAGAAGACCACACCGATTTCGGCGAGGGAGTACTGGAACAAGCCGGCCCGACGCGGACGTTCACGGTGCGCAACGATGGCACGACTACATTGACGTTGGGTAGTATCAGCGTGCCGGCTGGGTACACGGTCACGGAAGCTCTTCCCACGAGCTTGGCGGCCGGCGCGTCGGACGCGTTCACCGTGCGTTTGGACACACTAAGCACGGGGACGAAGACGGGGCAGATTACGTTTTCCAATAATGATGCCGAAGAGAATCCCTTCAACTTCACAATCATAGGAACCGTGAACGAGCCGGTGGAGACGACGCCCCCCAACCCGGCCGTGAGTACGTGGCATACGGAGCCTTACGCGACGGGGTCGACATCGGTCCGGATGATAGCCACCACGGCCGATGATCCAAGTGGCGTTGAATACTACTTCGAGGAGACCACGGGTAACGCGGGAGGCAGCGACAGTGGTTGGCAGGACAGCCCGATATACGTGGACACGGGACTCACGCCCGAAACGGCGTACACTTATCGGGTGAAAACTCGGGATAAATCACTCAACCAGAACGAGGGCACATATTCGATATCAAGGTCGGCCACGACACCGGAGAACAGCAAACCCAACACGCCCAATTGCTCATCGCCCGCGGATGATAGCAGTGACGTGCATCCGACCCCCACCCTTGAATCCAGCGAGTTCTCGGATCCCGACAGCGGCGACAGCCACCAAGCAACACGGTGGCAGGTGGCCATCGATGACAGTTTCAACAATATGGTATGGGATTACACGGACACGGATTCCGAGAAGACCAGGGAAGCGGTACCCGCCGGCAAACTGTTGAATGACGTCAAGTATTACTGGCGAGTACGCCATCAAGACAATCATGGTTCGTGGAGCTCCTGGTCGAATCCCCGAGAATTCACCACGGCGGACGTGAAGTCCGTCATCGACGACGGAAACTCCAGCCACGCATTTGAAGGCGGCTGGGGCAAAGGTGGACTCTCTGGATCGTATAACGGTGACTATTGGTATGCCGAAGCAGGTTCGGGTTCAAAGAAATCGACCTGGACGTTTACCGGGTTGGCGGCCGGTCAGTATGAGGTTTTGGCGTCGTGGACAGCTCACGAGAATCGTGCTAATAACGCGCCTTTCACGCTCGATGGGGGGAGTGAAGCGAAGACGGTACGCGTCGATCAGGAACACCCTTGTAACGATGAACAAGGGCCGAAATCAGGCGTGTGGTTCGACCACTTGGCAAACATCACGGTGGATGCGCAAGGGAAACTGACGGTGACACTTACCAACAACGCCAATGATTACGTTATCGCCGACAGTGTTTGGGTGAAATACTCCGCGCCGCTTCTCACCGCGGGTGGCCCACGCGTCGCCGTCGAAAATGCCACCCCTCTTACCGAAGCGGAGCTGCGACCGATTACCGCCGAGGGGCTCTCCCGTTGGGCTCGGGCGGGTTTGCCCGATGAACTGCTGAACAAGCTGAATCGGACTGATTTCGGCGTCGTGGATCTGCCAGGAGCTCATCTAGGGATGGCCACCTCCGATGGCATCCTCATTGATTCGGATGCAGCGGGGCACGGCTGGTTCATCGACCCGACACCGGATAAAGACAACGAGTTTTCCAGGGTGCAAGAGAGCGGCGATTTACGCGCTGTCGCTCCGAACGCCGTCGACCGCATCGACCTTCTGACCGTCGTGTCTCACGAACTGGGACACATCGCCGGGCTCGATGATTTGGCTTCCTCCACCGACGATCTCATGAGTGCCACACTGGAGACCGGACGCCGCCGCGTTCCGGGGGAAAGCGAACGGGATGCCGTTTTTGCGTCGGAAAACCTCTGGAAGGCGGTGTCGAATTAGGCCGGACGCTGTTGTTCCATGCCGTCGTTCACCCTGATATTGCGTAAACGCCATGGTTGCATGTTTTTGTAACTTTTTTGCGAACTGAAGTAAGGCTCTTCCAGGCAATGAGGGTTGGGCAACGGCCCTGTGGAGCGAGCAGGCCGCCGTCCGCCGTCATGGATCCTTGCCGGTCCCACGCGTGGGCGGGCGGACTCTGGCCTTGCGGTTAAACAGGGTACGTCATAAGGGATTTGTGATCACGAAGCTGGGATTCTACTTCAGTATGAGCAGCAAATCCAAGGATCCGCGGGACAAGGCCGCGGGATTCGTCCCTTTGGTTTTCAGTCTGGGATTTGGTGCATGTGGCGTGTGTACTGGTTACGGGTGTTACAGTTACTCAACAGCCGGGCTTCGGCCGTCGGGCCACCGCATTGATGGGAATGATGCTTGAATCCCGTGAACCACAAGAGAGGGAAGACTCGAAAGGCCAGGCCGATCAGTGCAAAAAGAAGGGCATGGGTGAATCCTAGCAGTCCCAGTGTGAACGCCGATTCTTCGGGGACGGAGAAGTAGCCGAGCAGCCCGACCAGCGTTGCTTCTCTTACACCGATTCCGTGAAACGAGATCGGCAATTGTCTGAGCACCATGATGACGCTCCATACCCACACCAGGAGTCCCCATGGAGCTTCGATGCCGACGGCCAGGGCCATCGTGGCAAAGGCAACGAACAGAAGAGTCATATTCAGCCAGCTGCACGCCAGGATCGTCAGGTGAAAACGCCAAGGAAACCGGCGGAATGGAGCCAGTGATTGCACAACGCAATCTACTCGCTGATCGCACCACGCGGGGAGCATCCGATGCGACAGGGCTTGCGCAATGCCGTCAATTCTCGGGCCATGAATCGGGTGGTAAAAAAGGACCCAGCCTGCCAACACCAGGCCGGCAGTCAGGGTAAACATCAGTGGAATAGCGATGTCATTCCACGGGTTGTACAGAAACAATGCGAAACCGCCACCGATCATCCAAGGACTGAAAGCGACAATACGGTTGTACAGGATTGCGTTAAACACTCCTGCTCGTTCGCCCGTGGCGCGGCAAAGGTATACCCATTTGGCAACGCTTGCGGCCAAATCGCCGGGCAATATCAGACCGTAAAGAGTGCTCAAGCTACTGGCTACCAGGATTTGGACAGTGCGAATGGATAGATCGACCTGGCGCATGATTAGACTCAGCTGTGTCGCGTCCACGCATCGGCTGGCAAGTCCCAGCAGCCAGGAAAGCCCGACCAGCCTCATGTCGACGTCGAGCAACGCGAGCTGAATCTCTCGCCAGCCCACAGCCGTTGCAACAACCACGATTAGGCTGACGGTAAACAGCAACTTCAAGATCCATTTGGCCCAACCACGGAGTTTAGCCTTCGATTCCGTTTCCGGCCCAGAGCGGTTGTACTGTTGAGAGCTACCCATGGTGTTGGCCCACGCCGTGGTTATGGAAGTCAAGCCGCTCGCGGGGGAAATCGTCCCGTTACACCGCGAAGGACATCGGACCGGGCCTTGTCGGCTGCACGCTCCACCCCGACACGCACTCTCTCGCGAGCGGCCGGAAGATCGGAGAGGATTTCGACGATTGTGTTACGGATGCTTTCCGCGTACAGGTTCCGCATCGGAAAGATCCAGTCGACTAGCCCCAGTTCCTCGGCCAGTCCTCGCATCTTTCCGTGGAACTCGACGGCCAATGATGGAACACCATTCGCAACCCCCAGGGCGTAGCCGTGCAATCGCGACGAAAGTAGCAGCGTGCAGCGCGAGAGAATACCCGCGAGTTCGCCCGTGGTGTACTCTCCGTTGACCCGAAAGGCCCGGTTTCCGTGAGTCATTTTTCGGCAAATCCATTCCGCCGCCAGGCGATCATCCCCGGGGGGTGTCTTGGTGCACAGGGGGACGAACAGAACGGTTCCGTGATCCGTCAGCCAATCACCGATCCGGGCCAGCGCTTCGTGGTATTCGTCCAACACGGTGTCCGAGTAGTCTGGATATTCAATCTGGAACCCCGCATAGCGCCGATCGCGATACCGGCCATGGTTAACGAACAGATGCGGTGCAATGCAGAACAGAGGCTGATGCGTGGGCACCATCTCGGCCGACAGGATTTGGTTGACGCGTTCCGCCGGTGCAATGGGGCACATGATGCCAGGGTCCGGGGAACGTTGTGCTGGATGTCGAATTCCCATTGCCAGGGCGTGCTTCACGGAGTCTTGATCACGTACCGTGAACCAGTTAGCCGCGGCGTGAGTTGCCCGGAACAGCAAACGACACAGCCAATTTCGGATCGGTTGAATGCTCACCGCGTTAATGACCGTCCGTCCACCACCGAGACGGCAGAGCCACGCGAGCATTGCTTGTTTCAACATGACCCGTTTGTGTTCGTGAAACGATATTGCTCCGGCGATGATGAAAGCATCGGCGCGAAACGTAAACCACGCCAAACGCCAAGGCTGGGTGCGGGGATTGATAATCTCGAGCCCTGGTATTTCCCGCTCGACTCGAGGTTCGACGCCGATGCTCACGTATATGACTCTTTCAACTCCAATATCCCGACGAAGGATTTGCGTGAGGGTGCCCACCAGAAGTCGATCGCCAGTATTCGATTGGTTCAGCGCCGGCCCGCACATGACCACCCGACGCAACCGTTTCTCCGGGGCAGCCGCTTCGGGTCGGTTCGAAACCAGCGGAAAGTCCTGTACGCGTTTATTCACGGTTTCGATACCTTTGCAGCATGGGTCGTGTTCTTGTGCAACATCCCATCGGTGTCCAGCTCCACTGTAAACCGGCGATTCCGCATATTTCAGGCGGTTGGATTCTTCCGGGTGGAAAGTTGCCCGACGCAAGCCGTCCTCCCGTTGGTCGGACTCGCGGCGGAGAAAGTCATCCGAGGCCGGCTATATTTCAGGCGGTTGGATTCTTCCGGGTGGAAAGTTGCCCGACGCAAGCCGTCCTCCCGTTGGTCGAACTCGCGGCGGAGAAAGTCATCCGAGGCCAACTATATTTCAGGCGGTTGTATTCTTCCGGGTGGAAAGTTGCCCGACGCAACCCGTCCTCCCGTTGGTCGAACTCGCGGCGGAGAAAGTCATCCGAGGCCGGCATAATCGCGTTCCGGCGCGCTTCCCGGTGGGCACGCGACCGGCAATGACAAAGCGAGCCAAGGTAGCCGCCTTTAGGTTAAAGAGGAATCCCTGGTTTAGCGATGATCTCAGCAGGCGGTTGAATAGACCATAGGGAAAGAAAACGCCGATGGTCAGGATCAGATAGCGCATGGGGCCAAAGCAAGAAGAACAGTATTCGCGGAGCCGGTTGTCGGCCAACTCCAGATCCTGAAACATGGTTAACATGCGTCTCGGACTTGTCGGATAACCGTGCGTATAGTCCTCCCAAAAGAACTCTCGCCAACTGGATATGTCAGGGGCGGTGAGCACCACCCACCCTCCCGGCCGCACGATTCGCCTGGCCTCTTCAACGAATTCGAGGGCGGTCTGCTGATCCGGCATGTGTTCAATCACCTGGGACGCGAAAAGAATGTCACAATGGTTTTCGGGTAAAGGAATAGGTGGGACTGGCGCGCGGTGCACATGGTGGCCCAAGGATTGAACGAAGTCGGCCCGGCCGTGGTTTGGCTCGATGGCCTCGTACTCAATGCCGTGAGTTTTGCATTGCATCGCGAAATGCCCGATCCCGGGGCCGACCTCTACGATCCGGGGGCTGGCAGAGGCAAGCCGCAGGACGAATTCGAGCAGCTTTCTGTTTTCACGTGAATCCTTCCATCGACCAAAGCAGCCGCCGCCATTTCGGCGGAAATGATGATCGTAGTGTGCCATGTGCCGGCCCTCTGGAAACTCAGTTAAATGTACCGCGCCAACGCCAATTCAACGCCAATCTGTTGTACTGGCGTCCGCCAAAGCCTTCCGGCTGGAGAGACGCGTCGTACCATCCACGCGTCGATTCCATCGTCGTGGAAACGCGTCGTCCAAAAAACAGCTGTATCCGGTCATTGAACACCCGTGACACCAGGCCAACGCCCTCGGCTTGTCCGAGGGATTATATTTCAGGCGGTTGGTTTTTTCCGGGTGGAAAGCTGTCCGACGCAAGCCGTCCTCCCGTTGGTCGGACTCGCGGCGGAGAACGTCATCCGCGACCGGTGTATGACGTTCCTTGCTAATAACGCGGTTGGGCGCGCCATCTCCCCATTAGCGAAAAACGTGAAACTCCCCGGGACCAGCCCGGGGCATCTCATGCAGCGCGGGTAACCGCCGTG
>JBNJEM010000268.1:0-9966 GCA_051745935.1 Planctomycetota bacterium | reverse complement strand
GAATGTCATCCACACTTTGAAACCGGAATGCCGATACATGGATGGTGTATTCGTTTGCCAGTTCGTGTTTTAAGCGTTCGGCCTCTTTCATCGAGAGGCCTTCGTAAAACACGACGATTGTATCAGTAACGCCAATCACCGCGGAGGGGGAGTGCTGATTGACCTTGGCCTCCACCTCGTCCAAGTTTATCCGCAATCCGAACACTTTAGCGATTCGTTTGGAACGCCCGGTCAAGTACAAGAATCCTTCGTCGTCCAAGTAACCCAAATCCCCCGTGGTCAAAACTCCGTGCATTTCATTCGGCCTTCCCAACTCCTCCTGGCTGGTGGCATACCCCATCATCACATTGGGTCCCTGGTACACGACCTCCCCCTTAATGTTGGGCTCTTTGGTTAAGCGGTCGTCTTCCGTTTTGATGGACAGGTCTCCGCCCGGGATGGCAATTCCAACCGAGCGGGTTTTTTCAAAAGCCCGGTCGGGAGGCAGGTAGGAAATCCTGGCCGTGGCCTCTGTTTGCCCGTACATCACGAAGAACTGGCCGCCCAGGGAGTTCATGTAGCGGGCGTACTTTTCCACCTGCGGCGGCTCAAGAGGCCCCCCACTTTGAGTCATGGCCTTCAACGTGGGCAGTTGCCTCGAGACCAGGTTGATTCGATCAAGCATCCGATAGGCATAAGGAACCCCCGAAAAAGAGGTGCACCCATACGCCTGAAAGGTCTCCCAAAACTCTCTTTGCAACACCCCTTTCTTCGTGAGAACCAGCGTCGCCCCCACCATCAGATGACTGTTGATAATGGATAAGCCATAACAGTAATGCATGGGGAGATAAGTGATGGGCTTCTCCCGTGAATCCAATTCCAGGTATTCGGCGATCGATCGAGCGTTCGCTTCAAGATTGGCCCGGGTGAGCTTGACCATTTTGGGCGTTCCAGTGGTGCCGGATGTGGGCAGTAAGACCGATAGGTCATCGTGGATAACCGGAGACGGCTCGGGATCGCTGGTTTCATAGGCAAAGGCGTTTTCAAGCCGATGGCCCGTGGGGTGGTAGCCTGAGGGGATGTAAGTTGGCTGTTTGCCAACGGAAAAAATGTAATTCGGGCGATATATACTCAATACGTTGGATTTCAAGCCTTCCTTTAAGGCGGCGTTGAGCAAAATAATGGCTTGATCCGACCGGACCGAGGCCAAATAGGCGACGACGGCGCCATAGGTGTTTTGGCAAAAACAGATTGCCAATCGCTTACGCGAAAGTGAGAAGAGACCTTGAAAGTGCTTAATATCCCGTTCGAGTTCACCGTACGTTTTAGTAAGATTAAGGTCCGCATCGTGAACCGCGATATGGGATTCAAAACGTTTGTAATCATATAAAAAAGTCAATGCTCACCGCCCTTGAATCAAAGGTAATCCACCGGCTCCGCCGGTAAGAACCGATAAGGCCTTGCCATTTCCGGCGTATGGTGAACACCCCACCGAGGCAGGCTCGGCGGGGACCAATTGGCCCCTTTCCGAGTTGCCCATCCAATCCCTTCGTCGATCCCGTGATAAATGCCAGTTTGCAATTTGTCCTGAACTCGACAGCGCCGCTTTGGTTCGACCGATGAACACAAAGTGTTACGATATAAAGTTTTAGGCCCACCGGCCCTGTGCCGGTGGCTCGTTGGTTTGGTAACTATACCCCCACACACAATCAGCTGTTCCCGCCCGCGACAATGTTAGTTCTCAAACCCCCGTAAGCACCGGAACAGGGGCGGCGGGGAAGTATCGAAGTGGCGCTGTCCAATTAAGCATCGAAATGGATATCGTATTTCTTTAAGATGTCAATGGATTTGTTATAGGTGCGCATGTCGATGACATCATCCGTGTCCAGTGCGATATCAAATTCAGATTCCAGGCAAGCTACTAATTGCATATGGGCCACGGAGTCCCAGTTTTCATGGACCGAATATTCCAGTGTTTCAAATTGAACATCTGATGTTAGACCGAGGCCTTTCCTAAAGGCTTTCTGTAATTCAGTTATCGAATGTGACATATTTATATTCATCTCGAAGAAAATCAGTAACAATAAACGGGGGAGGCCCCCTCTTTGTTGCGGCGCCATGCGGTTGCGGTAGCCGCCCACGGTTGTGGTCCTACCGGGATACCACCGGCGGAAAGGCCGGGGGTCACGGGTTGAGCGGACGCGAAGAACTTCGACCTCATCAGTAAACGTACAACAGCGCCGGCACTAGTGAGGCCGCCCCAAAAGCTGGAACCTTACCGGTAACCGTCAATGCGAGTGGAGGTTGAGTGCTACAGCTTCCCGGCGGATGGCACGGGATGAGCGAGCGCCAAAAAAGCTTGCTATCACCAGTAACCACCAGCGCGCCCGGAGCGAGCGCACCGCTTCCATCGCAATAGCGGCAACAGTCGGGGACCTGTCCAGGTGCAAGTTGCATGCCACCGGCACGCCGTTGCCAAGGCTTCAGCCCGGCTGCACGGGCAGAGCGAGTAACATGCTTCGGCACTGAAGGGGGCGACGGCGCTTCAGCAGTGGGGTGGCTACTGCCACACCGCCGCAGCGCCATCATCCTTCACTCTAGTATATCGTATAAACAGGCCACCTGGCAGAGCCTGCTGCCCGGCAATGCGGTCGCCAACCGAACACCGCCTCCAACGCGCCCGGCCGCACGCTGGCCACCGGGGCAAGGGCTACGATACGGTCCCCTTCCTACCGTCCCCGCCGCACGGCCACAGACCAGGGCGCCCGTTGGAGTCGATCGTCCATTTTTTCAATAAGGTTCTGGTACGGCTTTCCATTCACGCCGCCCAACTGTTGTTTCAGTTCTGTTTCGCTCAGCCCTTCGGGCAAGTCTTGGGCGGGCGGCATCAAATGATTCAAATCGTGCGTTTCATCGAGTATCCAGGCTTGAATGGCCCTCGCGCTGCGATCATCTTTCGTGGCCAGGCGGGCGAATTCGGTTCCGGCCTGATCGGCCATCAAGTCGCCGAACGAGAAACCGCTTCCGCCCTCCAACGAATCGAGTTCTTCCTTGAGCAATCCCGCCGCATCGCTCACGTGGTTGCCCATGATCAGCGTCATGGCGGCGCTGACCCAAAAATGTCTCGCCCAATCGGGACGTCCTCGCAGCGTGCTGTGCCGCGGCAAGCGGTACACGTGGAATCGCGCGTCATCCACCCAGCAGTCCCCCACGGCTCGTTCCAGATTCACGTGTCCCAAGGCGATCCCCAGGGCCAGGATCGCGGCCCGATTCGCTTCGGCCGCCCCTCTTCCCGGTTGCGCGCGGTTTTCGAACGCCCGTTGAAAGGCGCCGCGGACCAGGCGGGCGAAAAGCGGCTCTTGGTCGCCCGCCGCCCGGCTCACTCGGGCGAACTCGCTCAGATGCGCTCGCACCGCTGGGGTCACGTCGGGATGGTCGCCCATCTGTCGAAGCAGTTTGGCGATGCGCCGCGCGCGGATCCCATCTTCGGAAAGAATCACCTGCAGATCCGTCCCGTCGACCGTGGCCGAGACCACCCCGGTGAACAAATCCATGTTGTCCCGATCGCTTGAAATCCAACGGGTGGCGAGCCGGCTGAGCCAGCGGGAAACGGTCCCCGGGAC
Source organism: Planctomycetota bacterium (assembly GCA_051745935.1). GTDB lineage: Bacteria > Planctomycetota > Planctomycetia > Pirellulales > Pirellulaceae > JBNJEM01. The sequence continues at coordinate 6,364 of JBNJEM010000268.1, read as the reverse complement.
CTGAACGTTGCCAATCCTCAGGGACTTTAGCGACAGGTCGAGCTGCTGGTCAAGCACCTCGCAATGTCCCCGGGCTCGGATATTCAAAAAGCTTTCCGATGGCGAGCGGAAGGGATAACGGATGGAGGCCAGAAGCTGTTGGTCGAGGGGGTCAGTGTCAAATACCATCTTGGCCTTGCCGTCCACCGATTCGACACTCAGCCACCAGGCGGCGAGTTTGTTCAGATCGTGTTGCGAGAGGCGGTAGATTCGGTGCCCGTCGCCGGTTGTTCTCTCGTGCTTGACCAGGTCCAGCAGGTCTCGTTTATCGGTCAGACTCACCGGGACGGGATCAAACGGCAACGGCTCTGATTGAAGCAGACGGCCGTGTAACCACAGTGCCAGTCCCAGCGTGCAAAAGGTGGCAATGGCTACTTGCTTGAGCAATCCACGGCGGGTTCGTCGCCACCAGACCCCGATCCATCCGCCGAGCAAGAGTGCGGGAATCCCCACGCCCAGCTCCGTGGCCATTTGCAGGCCCCAGGTGAAGGTTAATGTACCCACAAGCCAGATCGCCAGCAGTGCCAGGACGGCGAGAAATGCGAGTCCGATCACGGCGTGGCCGAGTAGAGAGAGCGGCCAGTTGGGATCGTGACTATTGACGTCATCCGGTGTCTCCGCCCCTTGGGCTTGCTCCGGTTGCTCCGGCCGCCGCGCGGCAAAGAGGCTCGACAACACGCCCCCCAGCATCACCAGGACAAACGCATGGAGTCCGTAGCGCATGGCGACCTCGCCCAGCCACGACGTCAGTCGCGATCGATCCTGCAGCTCCCAAACACTCAGCGAACTGACGGGATAGAGCGTGATATACAGAATCCACGCGGCGGCGGCGACCAGCACCAGCACCGCGCCCCACCGCGTCTTCGCCCGCGCCGGACGCGCCGGTTCCTCGCGGCCCATCAGCCGGCTGAGAATCTCCTCTTGGGACCCTTCTTGGTCACGATTTGGGCGATGCAAGGTTTTCGCCAATCCTTTAAACGGTGCGGTTGAGGTCATCAGCTCGTGGCTCGGACTGGTAGCTCGGGCTGGTAGCTCGGGACTCCGTCCCGAGACGGTTGGCTCCCAGCTCGGGCCGGTAGCTCGGGACTCCGTCCCGAGACAGGGGCACGGTTGCCTCGCCCAGCCCGCGCCGGGGATCCGTGCCGCCGTCAGGGGCTTGCCCCACGCTCCGGAGGCTTCCGGTTTCGGTTCATTGCGAGCGATCCGTTAATTGTGTGCCGGCGTGGTGGTGAGGTCGTTAGGTTGTTCCGTCTCGGGACGGAGTCCCGAGCCACGTTACTGGTTGGAAAGCAGTTCCCGGTACCGGGGCAATTCGGGGGCGAACACATCGTCCTCGGTTAGTCCCAGGGCGGCCGCGTTTTTCATCTCCTCGGCGGCCTTTCGCGGTTGGTCGTTGGCCTGGTAAGCCATGGCCAGGTGAAAGTGGTAGGTGCCCCACTGTTTGGCCAGGGATGGCGTGAGTTGTTGGTCAATGTCCGGCGGTTTTTGGTCCAGGACCTGTTGCATGGTTTGCACCGCCTTTTCCGGCTGGTTGTTGGCCAGCAGCACCGTGGCTTGCGTGTCGAGCAGATAGGGTTGCTCTCCCACGATGTCGGCCGCTTGACCAACGTACTCGAGCGCCCGGGGCGGATTCCGATTCTGGCTGGCCATGAGGAGGGCGAGGTTGTTGAGTGCCGCTATATTGTCGGGGTTTTGTTTCACCAGGGCCTGGTAGAGCGTGATGGATTCGTCGTAGCGTTGGAGATCCATGTAGTGGTGAGCGAGTACGCTGAGCAGCGGCTCCACCTCTTCGGTCCCCTCGTGTTTTTCGATGGCTTGTTGCAGCACGTCTTCGATGGCGGCCCGCTCGTTCGTTGGAAGCGTGTCCAGCAGCGCCCGGCACGTTTGGGCCAAGCTTCGCGGCGGGATCGCGTCCCAATGGTTCTGGACGAGTTCCACGGCTTGAGCGGGTTCCCCTTGCGCGGCCAGATAGGGGGCACTGGCCAGCCGCTCGTTTGGGTCTTCTTGAGCCAGCTGGTCGAAATACTGGCGAGAAGCCGTTTTCATCGACTCCATGCCCGCCTCAATCAGAGCCTCTCGTGCCGCCACCGCGCCTTGATCTTGGCCCTCACTTTTGGCATCGGGTGCCGCGGCGAGTTGTTGCAGGCGATCCTGGAGATCAGTCGCGAGGCTTCCCAAGCGAACGGCGGCTTGTCGCAACTTGGCGGTCTTGCTTTCCGGCTGGACCTCCGGGTCCTCGATCGCCCTTTGGACGGTCCGAAGGGCTTCCTGGGCATCGGGTCGCGTGCCGGCCAGCATTGTTTTGGCGAGGGCCAGGTAGCTGGTCAGGTGTTGGGGCCATTTTCGGCGCAGCGTGCGCGCGATTCCGTGGGCCATGGAGGTGTTGCCACGTTCCAAGAGGGCATTGACGTACGATTCCATGTAAGTTCTTTGACGGGGATTTCCATCGGAAACGCCCAGCAGCGTGGTCATCTGATCGCGGTATTGTTCCCAACGTTCCGATGAGTTCGGTTGATCCTGCTTGGCCTCATTCAAATAGTGTTGGGCCAGCAGAAACCGGCATTCGGGATCCAAGCCGCGAGCCGGATTCTGGGCCAGCTTCAAGAGATCGGCGACGGCTTTGTCGCGCTGTGGCTCGGTGCGAGCTCCGGCGAACAGCAGTTTGGCTCGCAGCTGCCTGTCGGGGACCGAGTCCGGGTCGGCGGCCAGGTTCTGATTGAGCAGCTCGAGCGCGCGGAGATACGACGCGTCATCCCGCTGACCGATGACCTGGGCCAGAGTGCGACGTGCCCACTGGCGGGTGGTGGCCGGGTCGGTTTCCGTTTTCAACTCACCGCTCGCGAATCGTTCCAAGATCGGAATGGCGTCCTCGTGCGCCGAGGGGATGCCCGAGAGGAATCGAGCGGCCGTTCGCAGTTCGGCCGGCGAGACGTCCGCCGACTGGATCCTGTCGCGGACCAACTCGACGGCTTCCTCCTGTCTGTTCATGATCTGCAGGCATTCCACGTGCACGGCCAGGCGGGACTCCGAGGCGACCTTGTTGAGCCCTTCGTTCATGGTCGCTTCCGCCTCTTCCGGCTGGTCGCTCAATACCAGGCAGCGCACCAGCATGGTCCACACAACCGGGTCTTCCGGCGAGGCGTTGGCGGCGGACTCGAGGTGCGTTTGGGCTTCGTCGTATCGGTTCATTGCCATCGCGACCTGACCGACCCAACGCTGGTCCCGGACTTCACCGGTTTTGGTCAACGGGAGTGCCAGGTCCAATGCCCGGTCGAAGTCTCTGCGCTGGTAGTTGATCTGGCTCGCCAGGCGTCCCAACTCCAGTGGCAGACTGGATTGTTCGTCTTGCAGTTTGCGGATAATGGCGTCGGCTTCCAGCCACTTTTCCTCACTCTTGGCCCCCGACTCGGTGGCGTCCTTGGCCAACGTTTGAACCACGTGATAGGCCACCTTGGTATTGCGACTTCCGAGATCGATCGCGTGACGAAAGTAGTCGAGTTGCTGGTTCGGTTTGCCTTGCAGGTCGGCGATGACTCCTTGAAGTACGGGGATGTCCGACCAGTTGTTCCGGAGCTCCTGGGCCCGCTGCAACTTATCGTTGGCTTCCACGAGCAAGTGAGCGTTGTCCTGCTTCGCCTTTTCGGCGCGCGTTCGTTCGGTGTCCTCGTTTTCCTGGTCGGCTTCTTGGGCCGCCAGCAGAGCAGCTCGGTAGCGGGTCACTCGGGCCGCCGCCTCCGCATAGAGGGTGACGGCGTCTTTTTTCGCGATGTCGTCCGGCTTGGCTTGGTCGGGCTCGGACGCCCCCTCGGCGGCGAGGCGGCCGGATTCGATGGCGTGGATTTCCTCCGCCAACTGTTCGGCGACATCGGCGTTTACCGCCAAACGGGCGATTCTCAGCATGAACAAGCGCAACCGAAGATTGCCGGGGGCCAATTCGGCCGCTTGCTGAGCGAATTGGAGTCCTCGATTGAAGGCGGAGAGCGAGAAGCAGGTTCGGGCCAGCTGCCAATACAGTTCAGCTCGCCCGGCCTGGGAGAAGTCGTCCAGGTCGGTGGTGAGTTCAGCGAGTTGGCTGACCGCGTCTTCCGGCCGTGCCTTGGCGATGATTTCCGCCTTCAGGGTTCGCACGGTAACGGAGTCGCCGAACTTATCCTCCAACTCTTGGAGCCGTTGCTTGGTCTTGTTCGCATCGCCTTCGCGCTGAGCGACCAGGACCAGCCCCCTCCAGATGCTAAGCTGGTTGGGGTGTTGATCGCGAGCGGCGAGTAGTTCCTCTTCCGCCTTGGGAAGTTGGTCCGTGGAGATCAACACTTCGGCTCGCATGAGCGTGATCCACGGGTCCCCCTGGGGCGTCTTTTGAGCGAGGTCCTTGAGGGCCGCTGTCACGGGGCCCCAATCTCGCTTATCCGGGCTCTGGCGGTACGTGCGGGTTAGCAGCAGTGAAACGTATTCCTTATAGGCCGCTTGCTCATCGGCTTGCAGCGGCGAGCCAGGCTCTTTGCTTTGAAGCGGTCTGACCAGAATCTGGTACTGTTCCATGGCTTGAGTGAGCTGGTTCACGGCGACGTAAGCCCGAGCCAGGTTCAGCTGGGCTTTCATGTTGAGCGGGTTCCGCTGCGCGGCGCGCTGGGCGGCCGCCAAATACTGGTCGTCGTACCCCAGCTGCTTGTAGCATTCCCCGAGCAGCAGATCCACGTCGCTCAGAAACATCCCCGAGTAGTCTTGAAGTTGGTCCCGATTCGACTCCAGCATTTCGGCGGCGGCCAGCCACTTCTGCTGAAGCACCGCGTGGCGGGCTTGCAGATAGGCGACCCGTGGGTCTTCCGCCGAGCGATCGGTTTCCAGCTGGCTGATCACTTCCACGGCTTCTTCGCGGCGTGATGGATCGTTTAAGAGCAGTTCGGCGAGCCGGAATCGCAAATCGGCGTTTTTCGTCGACGGCACCGCGTCAATCCCCTCGCGGATCGCCGCGATGGCGGCATCTAGTTTTTGAGGCGACGATGCATCGCTGCTGCTCCCGCTGCTCAATTCCAGGTTGGACCAGCGCAGATAGAGCTGCGGCTGGGGATTGTCTTGAGTCAGTGCCACGAGCCGTTTGGTCAATTCCAGCGCTTTCTCATGAGCCGCCATTTTTTCATCTTGTTCGTCCGGTGAGTCGATCAGGCCGCTGAGCCGCTGGTGGCAGACGGCGAGCACATCGAGGGCGGCCGGGTACTCGGGGGCCAGCTCGAGTGCCTGTTGGCAATCGTCCACGGCCCGCTGGACCCGTTTCCGCCGCTCTCTGTTTAACCAGTTGGCCGAGACGCTACCGGGGGCGGTGGCCTTTTTGGCCGCGTCGTCTCGTTGACTGATGACCCAGTCGGATGGATCGTCATGGCGGAGGATGAATTGGGCCCGGCGGACATAAGCCTCCGCGTTTTCGGGGTTCGCCTCGACCATCGCGTTGATCGTGTCGGTGGCCCCTTGAGGGTCCTCATCCCGGTCTACTTTAAGCCGTGCCAGATGGGTGTAGGCGGACAGCTGATCCGGCGCGTGCTGGATCGCCAGGTTGAACGAGGCGCGAGCGGTATCGGTGTTGTTCCTCGTCGGTTCCCGTTGCATGTAAAGCAGCCCGCGTTGTTCCAACAACGAAGGATCGTTTTCGTGGGTTTCGAGCAATTGGTTGACGTGGTAGATGGCGTCGGAATACTCTTGAGACAATCTGGCCAACTGGATGTGGTTTCTGCGTGCTTCCTCTTGTTTGGCTTTCAGCTCGGGATCGTCGGTGACGGTTTGTCTGAGAATCCGCTCGTGCTGCGCGTAGGCGCTGCGGAAATCGCCGATATCAAGCAGGAATTTGGCGTATTCGATCCGCACGCCGAGGTCCTCGGGGGCCAGTCCCAGGTAGCGTCGATAGAACGTGACCGTCTGTTTCGCGGCCTCCTGGAGCTCTGTTGGAGTTCCCGACTGGTTTTCGACCATTTCCCGGAATGACGCTTCGGTCTGCCGGGCCATGTCCAGGAAGGCTCCCTTATTCTGGCGGACCTGATAGCCATGCAGAAGGTGGATGGACACGGCGGTGACCACGAAGATTCCAGCCAGCCAGAGGATCAATCGCAAGTTGAATTGTCGCACGTCGTTAGCCTCTTAAGTCTGCAGCAAAAAGATGAAGGGTCCGCATCAATGTTCCCGTCCGTCAGTCTATACGCGTCTCGCCGATCTAGCCAGGGTTGAACGAGCCCCCCGTGGCTCGGGATCGTAAGTAGCTCGGGATTCCATCCCGAGACGGATGCCGCGCCACCCCACCGGGCCCGCTGTCGGCACCGGTTCGGCTTTCAGAGCCTCT